>JAFQNG010000020.1 GCA_017396005.1 Desulfovibrio sp. | reverse complement strand
GTGCAGGACGGCCGCATGATCAAGGCCGTAGCCTGGTATGATAACGAATGGGGATACTCCAACCGTGTCTGCGACCTGATTTGTCTGATGCAGGATAAAGGCCTGTAGAACGCCTTACAACCTGCCGTATGGCCCCTTCGGCAACCGGCCGAAGGGGCCTTGCTTTATCTGATAAGCATGGCGTCGCCATAGGAGAAGAAACGATAGCCTCTGGCTACGGCTTCAGTATAGGCGGCAAGAACACGCTGACGCCCGGCAAAGGCTGAAACCAGCATGAGCAGAGATGACTCCGGCAGGTGAAAATTGGTCAGCAGGGCATCGACTACCTGTATCTTCCTGCCAGGATAGAGAAAAATATCTGTCCAGCCTGAAAAAGCCTGTACTCTGCCGCATTGCTGCACCACACCTTCCAGTGTACGGGCACTGGTAGTACCAACGGCCACTATGGGGCGCCCCTCTGCTCTGGCGGCAGCCACAGTCTCAGCGGTAGATTCCGGGATTTCTATATACTCGCGATGCATGCAATGCTGGCGTATATCCTCGCAACGTACCGGACTGAAGGTACCATATCCCACATAGAGGGTGACTTCAGCCCAGGAAAAACCCGCACCTGTCAGACGCTGTCGCATGTCAGCGGTGAAGTGCAGTCCGGCTGTAGGGGCTGCTACAGAGCCATTTTTGTCTTCACTGGCATAGACGGTCTGATAACGGCTGCAGTCTTCTGTCGCGTCTGAGCGTCTGATGTAGGGGGGCAGGGGCATATGGCCTGTGGCGGCAAAGGCGGCAGCCAGATCTCCCTGCCAGTCCAGGCGCACCCGTCGATGCCCAAAAGGGCCTGACCCCCGCACTGTAATGTTGATATTTTCGCCGAAATGAAGGCAGTCGCCGTCACGTACACGCCCCCCACAACGCAACAGCCCTTCTGCCTCGGCCTGACTGCGGCCGCCGTGCGTAACAGCGCCCTGCAGAAGTAGAGGCAGGGGTGTGAGCAGTAGAAATTCTACCTTGCCGCCCGTTTCACGCCTGCCCAACAGCCTTGCCGGCAGCACACGCGAATTGTTGGCTACAATCAGCGCCCCCTGGGGCAACAGTTCTGGCAGCTGCTGAAACATATGATGATGTACCAGCGGGCCACTGCACTCGTGCCGCGACATGACCAGCAAACGTGATTCACCACGCTGCCGTGGAGGATGCTGGGCAATCTGCTCCTGCGGCAGATCAAATCTATAGCTTTGCAAGAGGTAGTCTGTATGCTCTGTCATAGTACACTGCTCATTGGCTGCGCCGTACTATCCGGGCTTGTCACGGAGCAGCAGAGAGGCTAGGCTGTGCTGTTGGAAAAAACATTGCCGGAGAGGGAGTATAGCCATGCCTGCACGACTTGTCATCCTTGCGCTGCTACTCTCGCTGCTTACGCTTGCAGGTTGCGGGAGTATCAGAATGCAGGGGCCGTTCGCCAATGATCCTCTGACCGGGGGGCTGGACGTCTCGACCAGTCATCTGCTTCAGGTGACACTGCCCGCTGGCATGCAGCGCTACAGCTCGCATGGTTTTTTGCTTTCTGGTACCATGAGCCCTGCGGGGCTTGAGGTCCTGCGGGGGAGTGTCGATAGTGCACAGACGTCACAGGCACTGTTTGCCGCTTTGCAGGGGCAGGGCTGGCAGCTCAGGCTGAATCTGCAAAAAGGCAGACGAATCCTGCAGGTCTATGATAACGGACAGGATATGGCTGTGCTGCACTACCGCCCACAGGCAGCCCTGACCATACTGGAGATATGGCGCAGTTCGCGTATGGCTGACGGAGCTGCTCTGGACATATTTGTCCCTGACAATCCAGACAATAACACTTCTGACAGCTATACCGAGATGCCGGGCGAAACCTATCCCCCGCTCCCCGCGGAAGTTTTGGATGACGACACGCCAAAACCCGGCCAGGTAGAAGAGTGGGGCGACACGGCCATGCAGGAGCGTATGTTGTGAGCATGACATCAGGTTTCGAAAGTCTGGCTACGCCACTGGACAGCAGCAGTCATTTCGCACGACAACGCCTGCATCTGGGGGTTTGCGGATCTGTCGCCTGCTATCGGGCTGCAGATCTGCTGCGGCACTGGCAGCGTCTGGGTATTCAGGTTTCGCTCACTCTCAGTGCTGGAGCCAGGCAGTTTGTCACACCTCTCCTGTTTGAATCCCTCGGGGCTGCGCCGGTCTATGGCGGCATGTTTGAGCCTGGGCAGAATCCCTTTGCACATCTGGAACCGGGGCAGACAGCCCATGCCATGGTTGTGGCTCCGGCCAGTGCCGATGCTCTGGCGCGTCTGGCCCGGGGCTTTGCCTCTGACATGCTCTCCGCGCAGGCTCTGGCTTTTGACGGGCCGCTAGTGCTGGCTCCGGCCATGAATCCTCGCATGTGGGCACATCCTGCTGTCAGGGCCAATGTGGACACGCTGCTTGCGCGGGGGGCACATCTGGTCATGCCTGTAACGGGCGGTACAGCCTGCGGCGATGAGGGACAGGGACGACTGGCACCTGTACAGGAAATTTTTCTGGCGGCGCTCAAGGCTCTGAGCCCACAGGATATGGCGGGCAGACGCGTGATGGTGACGCTGGGGCCCACACGGGAAAACTGGGACGGGGTCCGTTTCTGGTCTAACCCCTCCAGCGGCCTGATGGGAGCGGCTCTGGCTGTCTGCGCCTGGCTGCGTGGGGCAGAGGTCAGCGCTGTCTGTGGGCCAGGTATACGTTTGTATCTACCCTGTGCAATCAAACGGCATGATGTGATCAGTGCCCAGGAAATGTTTTCTGCAGCCAGTGATCTCTGGTCTGCTATGGATATGGGCATATTTACCGCTGCTGTTGCGGATTTTTCTCCAGAACCACCGGCACAGGAGGGGAAATTCAAGAAAACGGTTGCACCTGAGGGCTTCAATCTGCAGTTCAGGCCCAACGCTGACATTCTGCAAAGCCTTGCAGGAAAGCGTCGGGCAGATCAGAAAGTGCTGGCCTTTGCCGCTGAAACAGCGCCGAATACGGCAGCCCTGCTTCCGATGGCACATGCCAAGCTGGCCCGCAAAAAGGCCGATCTGCTGGCTGCAAACTGCGTTAATGTACAAGGCAGTGGTTTCGGCTCGTCTACCAACGCCATGGCCGTGGTAGACGCCTCTGGTACTGAGGCACTCTGGCCCCTTAAAAGCAAGGCTGATGTAGCCTGGGAGCTGTGCTCATGGCTTTTGCGGATATGAGCTTCCAGGCAGCGCTCTGGCTCAACCTGGGCCTGCGTTGCCTGCTCATGCCGGAAGATATTCCGGTACTCCCAAAAGCCGTTGGCCCGGCAGGGGGGCAGGCTCTCCAGGAGGCGCAGACATTTACGGCAACGCCCCGAACCGTAAGGCAGCAGGCAGTGCGGCCGCCATCGGCCATTGTACGAAAATTCGATGAGGCGTCTGCAAAAGCAGAACAGCCCCCTCCCGTGAAAGCCTGGCAGCCATTGCCCACACATGTCTGGCCTGAATCGTGGCAGCAGCGTCTGCAAAGCACACGGCCCGGGCTGGTAGCCTGGACATACTGGAACCTCGGAGCAGATCTTTGCGCTGCACAGCAACAGTCGAAACTGCCGCAGGACGGAGCAGAAGAAAGAAAGGCACGACGTGCCTTTTTGCAGCGTCTGCTGGCCAATCTTGGGCATCCCCTCGGTACCCATACCTTCTGGCCTGCCTGTTTGCCGATAGAAGAAGGTGGTCAGACTGTATTCAGGCCTCATGCCGATGCCTTCTGGTCCGGCCTGACTGCGCTCGGTGTACGAGGTGTCGTTGTGATGGGATCTGCGGCCGCCAGGGCACTGGATCTGCCATCGGGTCTCCGCCCACTGCAGCAGACCCGACATCGTGGGCATCTGGTCTGTGTGCTCTGGGATGTGGAGTATCTGCTGGACGAACCGCAGCGCTATGCCCCTATGCTGGCTTTTTTGCAACAGGCCCTTCGCCCCTTTGCTCGCCGCTGATAATAGCAACAGGGCTGGAGGAAGGTAGCGATGTTTACGGCATTAGGGCTGATGCTGACAGGCATGCTGCTGGGCAGGTTGCTGCGTGAGCAGACCTGGCTGCCCTGTCTGCCCCGTTACATTAGCCCGGTTATCATGTTGATGCTTTTCTGTCTCGGTGTGGCTGTAGGCGGTAATACGATGCTCATGGACCACCTGTTGCTCATGGGCAGTAAGGCTTTGCTTCTGACTGTAGGCGGCGTGACAGGCTCTCTCGTCTGTGTGGCCCTGATTCGTCCCTTCTTCCATATGCATACGTCTGCGGGCAGTGCTTCGCAAAAAAAGAGCGATGGAGATGAAACCCGTCATCACAGAGAGGAGGTCTGAGATGGGGGGCAGTCTGCTCATTCTGCTCTGTTTCTGTTCTGGGCTTGTATTGGCTCGGCTGGAGCTCGTACCACACTGGCTGCTGCAAGACGATGTGGTTCTCTGGCTGCTCTGGCTGCTTATGCTCCTCGTCGGGCTTTCCATCGGTAGTGATCGTCGCCTGGGTGAAATTTTACGTACACTGCGGCCCGGGGTGCTCCTGCTGCCGCTGGCAACCACTATTGGAACCTTTGCCGGCAGTGCCATTGCTGCCCTGTTTCTGAGCTATACGCTGGCAGAATGTCTGGCCGTCGGTGCAGGCTTTGCCTATTATTCCCTTTCCTCCGTCTTTATCACTCAGTACAAAGGCGCCGAACTGGGTACAGTGGCGTTGCTTGCCAATATTCTGCGCGAGCTTATCACGCTCTTGGCTACCCCCCTTCTGATACGTCTGCTGGGACCGCTGGCGCCTATCTCCTGCGGTGGTGCTTCGACTATGGACACGACCCTGCCGGTCATTGCGCGTTACTGCGGGCGGGAATGGGTTTTTATTTCCATCGCGCACGCCATGGTGCTGGACTTCAGTGTACCTTTCTGGGTGATGTTCTTCTGTTCCCTGTAGTCTGAAGACTTGCATCTTGTAGAAAAGAACCTACCTTGAAATATATAGCATCAGGAGAGGTGATTATGGCCAGAATGCGTTCGGCCAAACAGGCTCTGGAAAAATCTTTACAGGATCCCGGCTGGCGGGAACAGCTTCCCGCCATTGCTGCCGGTGGTGTGTCACATGTGGGTCCACTTTTTTCCTTCCTGCTGAAAGAGCCGCTGCTCATGTATCGGGCCGCTGTGGCTCTGGGGCAGACAGTAGCTCTATTGGCGCAAAGCCAGCCCGAGGCCGGGCGTAATGTGGTACGCCGTTTCATGTGGCATATGAATGAAGAGTCAGGCAATATCGGCTGGGGTATCCCCGAAGCCTTTGGTGAGACGCTGGCAGCCAGTCCCCTGTTGGCACGGGAGTTTCACCGGGTACTGATCTCATACATCATTGATTTGGGCAGAGATGACAATTTTTGTGATCATGCCCCGTTGCGCCGCTCCTGCTTCTGGGCCATCGGCAGACTGTTGCAGGCCCGGCCCGACCTGGGTGAAGCTGCTCGGCGCTGGCTGCGGCAAGGCCTTGAAGATGAGGATATTCTCTGCCGGGGCATGGCAGCCTGGGCTTTAGGGCAGTTACCCCAGGATTTTATGGATGCCCCTGCCCTGCGTCGCCTGGCTGAAGCGGGGCATGAAGAATGCTGCCTGCTTTTTGACGGTGACGCTATTGTTGAAAAAAGCGTCAGCTTGCTGGCGCAGGAAGCCCTCAGGTCGGCAACAGCCTGAGGGAATGGAGTATGACGGTTACTCTTCTGGTAACAGTGATGGCATAGCCTGTAGGCCATGTAAAAGAGCTATCTGGCTTGGGGACGGCAAGCGACTGTCCCTCTTTGTAAAAAGGAACCAGGTCTGTCCTCGCGGGTGATGATAAGGTAGCTTGCAGCTCTTCAAACCTGCATCTCCGGCAAGAGTGGTAATCGTTCCCTCCCGGTAAGGGGTCGCTACACTTTCCCCCCGGGGCACAGTGTCAAAATAAATCCAGCCCTGTCGTGTTTCATCCTTGTCCCCCAAAAAAAATGTAGCCAGAAAAATGCCATTCTCTGCCAAAGCTCTCGCTGCAGATTTGAAAAGGCGTATCACGAGCTCACGCCCCATATGGGTAAAAATAGACTGCGCAATAATATAGTCAAAACGGCGGGTGAACGGGATGGAAAAGTTATCCACAAAAGCGAAGTTTGGTGCTTTTATGGAAAGAATATCAGCCCCAAGTTCCTCTGTGAAGGCACTTTCTACCAGCCAGCGATTGGGCTCTATTCCAAAGTAGTGGCCAGAGCGCAAATAGGTAATAAAAAAACGGCCGGCACGTAAAGAACCACAGCCGAAATCCAGCAGATGATGTTCTTCACGCAGCCCACAAGCCACAGCCAAAGCGAACTGTGAAGCACCAATAATATCATACTGTGCTGCAGCCCCCACATAAGCCCTATGGCGTCGCTGATCTGGCATTTTTCCTCCAAAATAACAATTAGTACGCCTCAACTGGCTGTTATGGTTGTCTGATGCGTTTTATTCCGGTAGATACCCTTCGGATGTTTATGCAAAAAATATACCAAATATTGCATAGAAATTATGGAGTACGCCCTTGCATAAACAAATAAAAAAATCTATATTTTCACGTGTACGCCTAGAGATGATAAAACTCTTTAAAAAATAAATATTAAATTGGAAAATAAAAGCGATATCGTATATTCTTGTGTTGTTGATGATGTTAAGCCAATTTTTACTTGGCAGTGTATGGTTTTTGTGACATGTCTTTTAGAATTGTGTCATGTAAAACATCAAAATATAATTATACATCTTATAGGAGATCATCCAGCATTAAAACTATTTCTCGATAAGAGAAAAATAAAATACATTATTGTTAATAGGTTTGGAGATGGAAAATACTGCAATAAGCTATCTCAGCTAGATAGTGCGCTGTTTCTGTCAAAATCTAAGTATATTGCGCTTTGTGATTGTGATATTGCTTTTACAGCGCCTATTTCAGATATAATTACAGCAGATAAAATTTATGGTAAGACAGTAAATTTATCATTGCCACCTCTGGAAATAGTTGAGAGGTTATTTGAAAAGTATGCTTTGTCATTTCCTGGATTAGTACCAACATTATCCGGGTATACTTTCTCAGGAAATTTTAACGGTGGTCTCTATATTGGAGAAAAAAATATATTTAAAGCGTTAACGCCATACTGGAAGGCTTATGTTCATAGTATTTTGCATGATGATGAATCCTTGCATATACTGGGTAGATGGCGTAATCACATAGATCAGCTCTCGTTTTGTATGGCTGTATGTAAAAGCGGTATTCAGACACAATATCTTCCTGTAGAATACAATTTCCCACTTCCTATGTTCCAAAAATGTGGTATATCACTAAGTGAATTCCATAAGCTTTGTCCGGATATTCCGCATACATCTGGAATAGTAAAGGTTGTCCATTATCATAACTTATTAGATGAAAATTTTTGTATTATTAATAATAGTGATGATTTGCGTATTGTTACCCCGATAAACAATATAAATTCTGTAATTGAAAAACTTAAACTGGAAATAGTTTAGAAAATTTTTATTATATAAATTATATTATATAAATAAAAGTGTTCTAAGATATGTTATAAATGTATGCAGCCATATATAAGCGTAATTATTCCTGTTTTTAATAGTGGGAATTTTTTAAAGCAGTGTCTTGATTCTGTTTGTAGTCAAGAATTAGAAAATATTGAAATTATATGTATTGATGATGGAAGTTCAGACTTTTTAACATTAAAAATACTAGATGAGTTTTCTTTTAAAGATGAACGCATCACTGTTTATCATCAGAAAAATTCAGGGCCTGGATCTGCCAGAAACAAAGGAATAAAACATGCAAATGGAACTTATATCTCATTTGTAGACAGTGATGACTATATATCGCCAAATTTTCTAAAAATACTATATGCGTGTGCCAAAAAAAATAGCGCATTGATTGTAACCTCAAAACGTACTATACTATTTTCTAACCAAAATGATAGAGTTGAAAAAATTTTTATTAAGGAATTAACTCCAGGACAACTAAATGAGGAGCAAAGTCTTGGACAAATTTTAGAAACAGGCAGTTGTTGTAATAAAATTTACAAAAAGGATTTTCTTATAAATAATTCTATAGAATTTTTAGAAAATGTTCGTTGCTCGTCAGAGGATAATTTTTTTACAATTATGGCAAGTATTTGTGCAAAAAACAGTTTCTATCTTGTTGATGAGCCGATGTATTACTACAGGCAACATTCATCTTCTATTACAAAGAATATAAATAGACAAAGCTGTCTAGATACTATTGAGGTATATCGAAAAATACTTTATAAAATAAGAAAAGGAAGCTTCTTAAACAAAAAATTTTTATTAAATTTTGTAAGAAAACGTTTTCGAATTGATTTTTACAGAACATATGCTATTGCCAATATAAATGGGCGCCAGGATAGCAAAATTTTAAGCGTAATCCAGAACAATATTGATCTTTTTTATGAAATAGATATACTGTTAATAGATAAATATTTTAAATATAATATCAACGAATTGATATTTAAGATATCAAATGATACAAGAAGTACAATAAAAATATCTATAACAATTTTGTCTGATCGAGATCAATATGCAAATACATATAGAATAAATATACACAACTGCTCTATTAAATATATTTATGCTGACACAACACCATCGCCGACAGTTTCAGACTTTAAAAATATACTGCCTTTGCTACGCCGTATATTCAACTATAGTGATAGGTGTCTTTATTTAACAGACATAAGTTATTCACTATCTGATATGCTGAATTTTTATCAAACCTATCTGGATACAAATTCTCCTTATGTACAGTACTGCTCAGATGGCTTTGAGCAGATGATATTACTCAATCTTTACTGCAATCATACTGCTGCATCCAGCAGCAAATTGTCGCGGTGAATTACGTCAGGATAATGAGCATCGCCCAGAATTGCTGCCACCTCATGTCGTTTGAGCCCCATGATTTTTTTCAGATCTGATGCGCTGTAGTTGGTGAGCCCAACGCCCAAGCTCTGATCAGCATGTACCATACGTACCAGAGCTCCTTTCTGAAAGCTTCCCTCTACTGCGCTTACACCGCCGGGCAGAAGGCTGCTTCCTCGCTCCAGCAGGGCTGCAGCTGCTCCGGCATCCACAGTAACAGTTCCGGCCGGGTCAGACTGATAGGCCAGCCAGAACTTACGCCTGGGGATGGCATGCACGGCAGGGCAGACCCATGTGCCCAGCAGTTGATCATGGTGTTCTTCATGGGCAAAGGCACGGGCCAGCACCCGGGGGGCCCGTCCTGGCAGTATAAGCGTGGGCACTCCAATCTGCGCTGCACGGCGGGCTGCCAGCAGCTTGGAGTACATGCCGCCAGTACCAACAGATGTTTTAGCCCCGCAAAGCCTGCCCAGATCCAGAGTAGCCACATCCGGAATATGGCTCATGACATGGCCTGAAGCGTCCAGCACACCTGGAGCAGATGTGAGATTAACATAGAGTTCTGCACCGATAAGGTTGACCAGAAGGCTGGCCAGACAGTCGTTGTCGCCAAATTTGAGTTCGCTTACCGAAACAGTGTCGTTTTCGTTGACGATGGGGAGCACGCGCCAGTCAAGCAGCTCAGCAAAGGTATTGCGCGCATTGAGAAAACGCTGTCGAGCCCTCAGATCGTCACGTGTCAGCAGAACCTGGGCTGTGGGTATTCCATACGGGCTGAAAGCTCTGTTCCAGGCCCGCATAAGCAGCCCCTGACCTATGGCAGCAGCTGCCTGACGGGCCGCCAGACCGGCCGTATCGGCCTGACGGTTGCAAGCAGCAAGAGCAGCACGCCCGGCAGCTACGGCGCCTGATGACACCAGTACAAAACGCCGGCTTCCACATCTGCCATCGCGCAAAGCAGACAGCTGCTCTGCCAGACTGCAGAGCAGATCTTCCTCAAGGCCGTGCGAACCGGTCAAAACAGCGCTGCCAACCTTAATGACCACTACTCGGGCCTGGGCCAGAACTTTTTTTCTGTCTTGCCACCAGCTTTCATCTGCTGCCATGGATGATTACTCCCGCGTATAGATGACCTCAATCTCCGGAAATTCTTCTGCCAGCCCAGTATCAACCTCCTGAAAATGCAGAAGAGGGTCATGGCAGGCAGTAGCTTCACGCAGATGCCAGAGTTCTTCCATAAGAGGTTCCAGCCCTAGGGCGTCACGTGCAGAAATGAAAAAGACTCTGCGTCCGTCAGCCTGTGCGCGTTCTCGTAGATATTCCAGACGGGCTTCGTCAACCAGGTCAATTTTATTAATGACTTCGATCTGCCCACGCTGTGCAAGCAAAGGATCAAAACGACGCAACTCTTCATTAATCAAGGCAAATCCGGCCCAGGGGTCATCATCGCTGATATCTTCAATGCTGCAGATATGCACCAGAAACCGTGTTCGCTCTACATGCTTAAGAAAGCGATGTCCCAAACCCTGTCCGTTATGTGCACCTTCTATCAGGCCGGGGATATCGGCAATGACCATCCGTCTGTCAGGATCGTTTTCATCCATCATGACGCCAAGATTGGGCGTGATGGTCGTAAAAGGATAGGGTGCTATCTTGGGGCGGGCCGCAGAAATCTTTGAAATGAAGGTGGACTTGCCTGCATTAGGCAGGCCGATAAGGCCGGCATCGGCCAGTATCTTCAGCTCCAGGCGTAAAGAGGTCTCTTCACCGGGTTCACCGGGCTGGGCAAAACGCGGAGCACGCATGGTGGATGACTTGAAATGCTCATTCCCCTTACCGCCGCGGCCGCCGCGCGCCGCAAGAACCGTATGTCCGGGTTCGGCAAGGTCTGCCAGCAGGCGTTCGCCCTCAGGTGTGAGGGCAAAAACCAGAGTACCCACCGGGAGGTCAAGCACCAGGTCCTCCCCCTTTTTACCATCACACTGGCTGCCCTGACCGGGTTGACCATTACGAGCCTCATAAAGACGCTTGAGGCGAAAGTCATACAGGGAGAGCAGGCGACTTTCTGCCCGGAGCCAGACAGACCCCCCATCACCACCGTTACCACCATCAGGCCCCCCGCGTGGCACGAACTTTTCCCGACGAAAGGAAACACAGCCATGTCCACCCTTGCCTGCCCTGACCTGTATTCTGGCCTCATCTACGAATCGCATATCATATACCTGTCATGCAACGCAAAAAAGGAAGGAACCGCCCTGTATTGCGGCTCCTTCCTGCATAAAAACCCACGTGGCCGCGCTTACTGGGCGGCCACATCCACATGCACACGTGTCATGACACGGCGCTTGCGGAAATATTTTTCAAAACGTACGACACCATCGACCTTGGCAAAAAGGGTATAGTCTCTGCCCATACCTACGTTAACGCCAGGATATACGACTGTGCCGAGCTGGCGCACCAAGATATTGCCTGCCAGAACGTGCTGCCCGCCGAAACGCTTGACGCCGCGTCGTTGACCGTTACTGTCGCGGCCGTTACGCGAAGAGCCGCCTGCTTTCTTATGAGCCATAATAGCCTCCTGACAGCCGAAAAAGCCCCGATGCCCAAAAAAACGGGGACGAAACCGGCCTAGCTGTTGATGCTTTTGACGCGAATGGTGGTGCAGTCCTGCCGATGCCCACGCAGCTTACGGGAGTCATTACGCCGCCAGCGCTTGAACACCATGATCTTTGGGCCGCGACCCTGGGCCACCACTTCTGCGGTAACAGCTGCTCCGCTCAGGTAAGGAGTACCTACCTTGCATTCTGCGCCGCCAACCATCAGCACCTTATCCAGAGTGATCTCGCTGCCGGCTTCGGCCACGAGCTTTTCCACAACGATTTTGGAACCTTCTTCGACGCGGTACTGTTTGCCGCCGGTCTCAATAATAGCGTACATGCTCAACCTCCAAAAAGAGAAAGGCATAATTGCCTTATTGCCTGAAAAAAGTCAAGTTACTGATGCAGTATTTTTGTGCTCTTGGCAAACAGGACAGTCGCCTGTTATTTGTTGATGCATGAATGAGCGCCTTATCCTTGATATAAGTGGTCTTGCCCATGACGGGCGCGGCGTGGGGCGATATGAGGGTCAGGCAGTCTTTGTGTCTGGTGCCCTGCCCGGCCAGCGAATTTGCGCACGACTGCTGCGGAGCAGAGCCAGGCTGCTGGAGGCAGAGGCTGAGACTGTTCTGCGTTCGGCCCCAGACACAGCGGCGCCGCTGTGTCCGCATCAGGGGGAATGCGGAGGATGCCCCCTGCAAACCATGCCCTATGCTATACAGCTGTACTGGAAGCGCCGTCTGGTTTTGGACGCACTGAGCCGTGTAGGGCATCTGGATGCAGCAATGCTGGAAAAGATGATGTCTGTGCCAGAACCTTCACCTCAGCAGACGGCCTTCCGTAACAAGATGGAATTTGCTTTTGGGGGTGGGGTAAGCAACAAGCTGATCCTGGGGCAACGTCAACGTGGCACGGCAGAGGTTTGCCCCACTCCGCATTGCGTGCTTCTGCCAGATGGTGGCACGGCCATCCTGGCGGCAGTGAGACTGATGGCCGCACAAAGCGGGCTTGCACCGTACCGGGCCCCATCTGGCAGAGATCGCAAGCGAAAAACAGCAAGCATCTCTGTCGGTGGGTTCTGGCGTTTTCTGATTTTGCGGCACGGGTACCTGCAGGATATCCCACACTGGTGGGCTGTTATCCTGACCAGCCCCGGCAGCAGCAGCGAACGTGCAGTTGTGCGCCGGTTGGCTGCCATGCTCATGGAGCAGTTTCCGCATCTGGCCTGTGTTATTCATGAAGAGCGGACTGCTGCAGATGCCCTGTGCCTTGGCGAGCACCGTGTCTTCAGTCTGACGAACGGCGATGGCAAAGGGGCTGCCCTGCTTTCCCTCCCATTGGGTAACCGTTTGTTTCTTCTGGACCCGGTGTCGTTTTTTCAGGTGAATACTGCAGGAGCACAGACTCTGGCCCGACATGCAGTGGCATTACTACCGCCGGAAGGCTCAGAAGAACACCTTCTTGATCTCTACTGCGGCGTAGGCACGCCAGGTCAGCTGCTGGCAGAGGGCTATGCCGGCCTTCTGGGGCTGGAATATGATAAACGCGCTGTTGCAGCAGCGCGAAAAAATGCCGCTCATGCAGGGCTTGTACATTGTCGCTATAAGGCTGGTGATGCGGCTGGGCTGGTACGCTCGCTGGTGCAGGACAATGTACAGGAGTTTCAGGCAGCTGTGTTGGACCCTCCACGCAGCGGGATGGCCCGTGAGGCTCTGGAAGCCCTGCTGACACTCGCACCCAAACGTATCCTGTACATTTCCTGTAATCCTTCCACGCTTGCTCGCGATACACTTTTTTTAAAGGAAAAGTATGTACTTACACATCTGAGCGGGGTCGATCTTTTTCCGCATACGCCACATCTGGAATGTCTGACGCTGTGGCGGCGCAGGAACAGATGGTGAACAGTTTGACTGCTGGCTGCCACCAGACATGTGAAATTTTTTTGAAGGGCATTGACGCTCCAGGGGGGCTGTGCTAAATTGCACAGCACTTAATGTCTTGGGTATTGGGAGGGCATGTCGGCAATATGGAGGCCTCGTGTCATTCAAGGATATTCTGAGGCAGCAGCAACGCGGCATGGAAGCCATGACCAGCTCCGGCGTCATTGGCATGCACCTTGTCAGCGGGCCACTGGTAGGATTTGCCATTGGTTATGGCCTGGACAACTGGCTGAATACCGGGCCGTGGTGCAAGCTGGTATTTTTTTTCATTGGTATTGGTGCTGGTTTTTTAAATGTATATCGTGACAGCCGTCATCTTCTGAAGAAAATGGCTGCTGAGGATGCCCGCCGTAAAGGTGAGGCTTCTGGTGACAAAAGCAGATCAGAGGTATGACGCACAGCTCTGTACACTGGCTTGACGCCTGGCTTTGGCGGCAGGGTATCAGCCATCAGGTAATACGGCCTCTGCTGCGGAATGTGGTTTTGCTGTCTGTTTTTTTTTTACTGGGTGGCGCTCTGTCATGGTTTTTAACGGACTGGTTTTTCTGGTTCGGTGCTGGTGTGGGCATTATGGCCCTGACCCTCTGGAGTCTGTCACGCTTTTTCTTGCGCAGGGGGCTCGGTAATTATAGCAGTGCACTTTTATGGGTAGTCCTGCTGCGCTGGCTGGGAAGGCTCATTGCCCTGAGTGTCATCCTGTATGTGGCATTAGTTGTCTGCAGGGCACCTGTTTCGGCCATCTTGGGTGGTCTGACCGCTGGTACGGTCACAGCTCTGGTCAGTTTTGTGCTGGCAATGCGAAAAAAATCGTGCTCTTTGCCATGAGGCGATGCACGGTATTGTAGAGGTAATCGCACGGCTTGATATGCCGTGGCTGACGAAGCCCGGGGCTTCGCCGGCACGTGAATGGCCGCGTACGGGCACAGCCCGACGACAGGGCCGGGGGTATTCAAAAGGAGGCTGAGTCATGGCAGGTGGGTTGCCGCATCCGGTATTGCTCTCCACATTCGTGGGCCTGGACGAGATCACCATTGGCGGCCAGGTGGTGGAATTCAAGCATGTCTTCTACTCCTGGGTCTGTATGGCCATTCTGTTTACGGTCGCCCTGATCATGCGCCGTCGCCTGACCCTGGTGCCGGGGGGCTTGCAAAATTTCTTTGAAGCCCTCATTGACACGCTGGAAAATTTCATCTGCACCACAATGGGAGAGGCAGGGCGCAAGTACGTCCCCCT
>JAFQNG010000019.1 GCA_017396005.1 Desulfovibrio sp. | reverse complement strand
GGTATCATCGGCAGCGTACGGCACAGTATCAGAAGTTTTTTCTGAGCCGGGGCAGCCCTATCCTCTCTACGCAGTCTCCCCGACAGAGCTGACGCGCCTGTCTTACCCTCCGGGCAACTGCCCTGCGTCGTTTTGGAGAAAGTCTTGCTTTTTTACTGTTTTTATACTAGAAAAATTTTTTGCGCGGATACCCCTCGTATATTCTCCAGGGGCTTTACCGTATCTACATGACTTTCTCTTTTTTGCATATACGGAGGACAGTATGAGCAAAGAATGTGTTTTCTGCGGCAAAAAGCCCCAGGTCGGTAATCTGGTCAGCCACTCCAATATCAAGACCAAGCGTCGCTTTAACCCCAATCTGCAGCGAGTGCGTCATCAGTTTCCTGACGGTACTGTGCGTACACTGAATGTATGCACCCGTTGCCTGCGTTCGGGCGTGGTTACCAAACCGCTGGTCCGGAAACAGGGTTAACGCTTTACTGCAAGTCTGCTCAAAGCCCCGACAGTCGCCTGCCGGGGCTTTTTCTTTGCGACGACTCTCTCAATGTATCCGCTATCTGATATGGAAAGGATAGGAAAGATGAAGGTTATGGATTTGAGCTGCCTATGCAAGAACCTTGGCAAAAATCTTTTCATGTTTCTCTGTTTCACAATTCTAGCGTCACCTGCGACTATGGTCGCAAACGGACAGGCCGCAGTGCTTCCTGCAGGGGCAGCAACCCATGCTCCCACTTTGGAGAATTTGCAGCATGTTCTTGCCAATGGGCTGGATGGAGCCAGCGTCACTGCCCGTTTCGGCTTTGGCAATATCCTTATGGGTGGCTGGAGTCCGCAGCAGGGCTGGCTGAACGTACAGCAGCTCCAAAACGATGCCAGCTTTCATGATTTCCGTATCTGGGGCGGCGAAAGCTGTCGTGTCTTCGGTATGCACGGCATGGTGGAAGGCAATGCCGTCATTTCTGCCATACACAGTGAACATGCAGACGAGTTCCCTGCAGCACGGACGACCGTTCTCAGCTTTGATGTACATTCTGCCGCCGGGGTCATCTCTGCCCCTTCGGGCCTGCTCACCGTACTGTGCGACTGGAAAGTACAGCCCCGAGGGCCTGTCCTGATGCAGCCAGGTAATAGAACCTATCAGGAAATTATTAAGAACTATCTTGCATCCAGAGGTTTGCATACAGATAGCATACAGCTCGTCCAATTATGCAAGATAGACCTGGAAGGGGATGGTGTAGATGAAGTGCTCATCTGCGCCCAGAATATGGTCAGAGAAGGGCAAGGCGCAAGCTGGGTCGCGGACAGGCCGCTTGCCACAGGCAAGGCTATCCCGAACTCTGCAACCAGAGGCGTGTATTCCATGCTTCTGCTGCGGAAGATCGTTGCAGGAAAGGTCATGCAACTGCCCCTGCACGAATACATAGCCAACGAATCCACAGCTTTTCCTCCGCTTCTTGCCAAGCTGTACCTTTTTGCTGACCTGAACGGTGACGGCGTGATGGAGATTATTTCCGGTACGACCTCACATACCGATACTGTATATCACGTTTTTGAAGTGCGTGACGGGGAGGTGCGTCATGTGCTGTCCTCCCGATGAAGACATGACTGAAACAAGGAGAGTTGCATGAAGTTCTGGCTGAAATGTCTTTTGGCAGTGGCAATGATGCTGTTCGCTCTTGGCATGGGCGGGCATGTTCATACAGCATCGGCCCGAGCTGCCTCTCTGGAAGAGGAAGTCAATGCCTATCTGAGCGGTCTTGTACGTCTTAACCCCAAAAAGGATGGTATACATCTGCGCTCAGGCCCTGGCACGACATTTGAGAGTGTGGGACAGACCTACGAGGGACGGCTCAGTTTTCTGGCCTCGCCAGACACGGTAACGGACGCAGAGGGCAAAAACTGGTACAAAATCATATATACTGTGGAGCGGCAGGAAGATACAGGCTATTTTGAGCATGATCCTTCCCCGTACATTCGCAGTGACCTTGTACGCATGGCTCCGCTGACCGATCTGGACAGAAAACGTGTGGCTGCGAGCAAGTTCCGTATTCTGGACATTTCTCCTGCAAACC
The DNA here is from genome assembly GCA_017396005.1 of Desulfovibrio sp. Taxonomy (GTDB): domain Bacteria; phylum Desulfobacterota; class Desulfovibrionia; order Desulfovibrionales; family Desulfovibrionaceae; genus Desulfovibrio. Next base: position 25,575 of record JAFQNG010000019.1, on the reverse strand, counting down.
TGCCCAAGTTCAGACTGGAACAGCCTCTTGTGCTTCTTCAGAGCTGTTTTTCTCAAGCAAGAGTGGAGATTCCTGCCAATACGCCATTGCTGCTGTTCTCTGGCATTTTCCTGTATGAGAACACAGCCTATCTGCCAGTATTCAGCCCCTATGGCACATCAGGGATACGACGTCTGGGCGATATAAAGCTGGAAGAATTTGAGGCTCTTTCCTTCGGTGCGGCAGAAGGCAGAGTCAGGGAGTGGCTGGAAGCCAACAAGCGTATTGCTGGGCTGAAGTAGATTGCAATTCCCAAAAGCAGGGCAGGTTATGACAGGAATATGGCATCCGGTCACAACCTGCCCTGCATGGTTAATGGAAGCTGAAAGAGCCTTATGCTCCCCCGGCCAGAGCTTGCAGAAAAAGTGTTCGCATAGCCCTGGCCCATTCTGCTTCAGGATCATTGTCAAGGCAGAAATACAGTCGCTCTCCTGAAGCATAGTCAACCGTCAGCGAACAGGGAGAAAACTCCACCGGCAGGGCTGAGATTGTCCGGCTGATTCCGTTGAGCCGCACCAGACCATGCTGTTCAATAAGCTGCTGCAGCTTGCCCAGAAAGGCTGCATCAACGTGTACAGTCCCTTTTGCCCCGCCAGAAATGGTCAGGAGAAAGACGGCATCATCGCTCTTGCGTATCTCGCAGGTATAGCTGTTCCCCTCACTGCCGGATTCGTCCCATAGCCAGAAATGGACAGCCAGCCCCGCTATCTCGCGAGAATAGATGCTTTTGGGAGCATCAGGATTGCTGTGCTCCCGGATGCCCCCATCCTCCTCAATTTCTGCTGCTATACTGTTCTGCCCTGTCATCAGATTCCCTCCCATTGCGACCAGAAACAGCATGGCAGCCATTGCGCGCAGAATATGCGTCATGGTGCTCCCTGCGCAACGTCAGCGTATCCGGTTGTTGGCCCACAGTTCAACGGCAAATTCCCGAAAGACTGCCGGCCATTTGTCAAAGGCTGGATCCATCCTGTAGCTGCCTCCCATTTCGCCGTCAGGCGTCCTGACAAGGGTTTCACCAGTCATGGAGAATCGTCGAATCCCATCAAAAAGATGTATCTTCATGCCTTCCGGGCTTACATCCCCACGGCAGCCGATATAGTAGATAATCCATACCTCTGCATTGCCATCCCTGTCCAAATCTGTAATGACAGGGCTGACTTCAGCGAACTCGGCAGTAACGCTGGCCACGCACTGGCGCACATGGTCCCGCATCATCCAGTTCCGCTGGGGTTTATCGCTAAAAATATCGGAAAAGCCATAGGCATACAAATCGGCATTATATGTACCTTCGCTCACCTCGCCACTGGCAGCGCTGGCAGGATACACACCCGAATGTGTCAGAATAACAGCCCTGTCTCCCTGACTGTCCTCAAAATCCACCTTTTGCAGCAGCTTACCGTCAATATCCGGGAAATTTTGCAGGGGATTTGCACCGCCGCCACGGGGCATTCCTGCCATATTGGGAGTCTCCTGCCAGGTACCGCTGAAGAAAAGGTTGCGATAGTGCGGGTTTTCCTGCTGCTCTGGAATATCGTTGAGCGTAACTTGCAAAGCCCTGGTATGAGGATTTGTTTCATATAGAAAGTACGCCGTCAGGATGCCTTGCATCCTGGCTACCCCACCCCTTTCGCGCAGCTCCACATCCACCGATACAAAGCCGTTGGGTGTGCCATGCAGTCGGCTGTTGCATTTCTGGTTGCTGCCTGCCAGCTTCATGCCCTGGCCCTGCTGGATAAAATCCGCCGCTTTTTTCAGGGTAAATGTGCCATCCATCCTGACCGTTTGCTCATCAAACCGTATTTCGGCGTCTACTGCATACTTCCAGGGGTTCACACGATCCTTGTTGATGGAAAGAACACTGAAGGAAAGCGGTCTGCCACTGGCAGTTCCATGAGCGTCCCCTTGCATGAACACAAGGCCAAAATCAAAGCGGACGGCTTTCTGGAGGCTGTTGCCCCCTAATGGCAGTCTGCTGTTGCCAGGGCCACAGGGCACAAGCCCTTCGGAGTCGGCAGGTGGCGTATAGGCATCCTCAGCAGGGAAAACCGCTTCGCCCTGATCCGGCACAGGCATAAGCGCGTGTTCCGCAATATAGGCATAACCATCTCTCACCGGCCACATCCTGTGAGCATAGGCAAAGCCTGTACCAGATGCTGTCTGAAACTCCGAAACAGCATACCAGCCAGGTACACCATCTACTGGTGAAGCACGCAAAAGCCAGCCAGTATCCGCCTGAGCCAGGATTCTGGCTGAAGAATTTGGCTCTGTCAGCAAGGGGGCATCCTTAAAAACAAGGAAGCTGGCTCCCCAAACAGTGTTGGCACAGAGCAACAGGACAGCCATTGCCTTCACCAGGAAAATACGCTTCATCATTTTTCCTCCGGCAGCAGAAGAGCATGCAATACGTCTGGCAGCGGGACTGTAGTCACGGCAATAAGGCAGTAACTCTGATGATCCCGAAAGTTTGCTCTCCATAAGCTCTTATTGTTGATCCTGATTTTGGGTGCGCGCCACTGGGGAGAGGCAGCCACCATTGGCTGACAGCCATTCTGTAAAGGCGGCACGGGCACGGGCTGCATACAGGGCCTTGCGGTCTTTCTTGCGAGCCTTTTCACCCAGCTCCGGCATAAGGCCGAAGTGTACATTGGATGGCTGAAAATGCCTGGCAGGTGTCTGCAGATGCAGCAGAAGCGCCCCCAGGGCACAGGTTGGCGGCGGAGGTGGCAGCGTCTGCCCGTGCAGTCGGGCAGCCAGAGCAAGGCCCAGCCAGAGCCCGCAGGCTGCAGATTCTACATAGCCTTCCACGCCGGTGATCTGCCCTGCCAGATAGACGCCAGGCCGTGCCTTGAGTGAAAGATCGGCATTGAGCACCTGCGGCGCATTGACATATGTATTGCGGTGCATACTGCCGTAACGGGCAAATTCTGCACGCTCCAGCCCCGGTACCATCCGGAAGACACGGGCCTGCTCAGGCTGGGTCAGCTTGGTCTGACAGCCTACCAGATTGCAGGTTTCACTGTTCATCTGTTCAGCCCTGAGCTGGAGTACGGCCCAAGGGCGCCGCCCTGTACGCGGGTCGATAAAACCCACAGGCTTGAGCGGACCAAACGTCAGCGTACGTGGCCCGCGCTCTGCCAGAGCCTCCACAGGCATACAGCCCTCAAAATGCTTCTCGCGCTCAAAGTCTCGCGCCTCTACCTTGCGGGCTTCCAGCAGGGCCTGATAAAAACGCTCATACTCCTCGCGCCCCATAGGGCAGTTGAGATAATCCCCCTCCCCTGGTGCTTCGCCATTTTCACAACCATAGCGCGAAGCACGAAAAACCACAGACATATCCAACGAGTGCGTCCAGACAATAGGTGCAATGGCATCATAAAAATAACAATGCTCCTCGCCGAGCGCTGCTGCCAGCGAGGCAGACAGGCCCTCAGAAGCCAGAGGCCCAGCAGCAATGACGACAGCATCAAAAGCAGACAGCGCCGGGTCGTCCAAGGCTGCGATACGCTGCGGCACAAGAGTGATTGTCTGCTCCTGCCTGATGCGCGCTGTCATGGCTGCAGCAAAGGCCTCACGATCAACGGCCAGCGCCTTGCCCGCCGGTACGCGACAGGCATCAGCCACAGCCATGAAGTCACTGCCAAGAGCACGCATCTCAGCCTTGAGCAGACCTACACCGGAAGAAAGCTCATCTGAACGCAGCGAGTTGGAGCAGACCAGTTCTGCCAGACTGTCACTGACATGTGCTGGAGACCGAAAGGCAGGTTTCTGCTCAAAAAGCGTCACAGCAAGACCGGCACGGGCCAGTTGCAGGGCACATTCACAACCTGCCAGGCCGCCGCCGACTACGGCAATGCGTTTCGTATCCATGCAAGCTCCTTGATACAGGGCAGCTTGTAAAAAAACGCAGGTAAATGCAAGCCTTGCTCTTGTCATAACAGGGCTTGCCCCCGGGGCTGTCCTGGGCTAATGAAAGGGCGTGAATACCACCTACCCTACTCTTTGTTGTGTCGAGGCGCCAGTACATCTGGCCTTTATACGCGCTTCCGCGCGTGAACTCTACACCCGGGGCTGTCAGGACTTTCTGACCCCTGCCACAGCGCTTTCTGCCGGTTTTGATCTGCGGGCCTGCTTTGAAGATGAAGTCGTGACCATCCCCCCCGGGGCACGCTGCTGTGTGCCTGCGGGCATCAGTGTGCAGCCACAGACGCCCGGTCTGGCAGGCTTCATCTACTCCCGCAGTGGGCTCGGTGCACGTGACGGCCTGACAGTGGCGCAGGGCGTAGGCGTCATCGACCCGGACTATACTGGCGAGATACTGGTCATGCTTCTGAATACCTCAGGCAAGGTGCGCCACATTGCCAGAGGCGATCGCGTGGCCCAACTGATTTTCCAGCCCTATGCCCGCCCACTCTGGCAGGAAGTGCCGGAGCTGACAGCCACAGCGCGCGGCGCGGGCGGCTTCGGTCATACCGGCCGTTAATGGCCGTCAAAGGAGACCAACATGTCGCAAGCCTTTGAGGCAGTCAAGCAGCAGGAGGCAGACCTGCTCTGCCGCTCCTACAGTCGTTATCCCCTGGCCATAGTACGCGGCAAGGGAGCACGCCTCTGGGATGTGGACGGCAGGGAGTATGTGGATTTGCTGGCAGGCATTGCCGTAGCAGGGCTCGGGCATTGCCATGAAGAAGTCTGTGCTGCTCTGGAGGCCCAGAGCCGTAAACTCTGGCATGTGAGCAATCTTTTCTATCAGCAGGAACAGCTTGATCTGGCCCGTCTGCTCCTTTCTACCAGCCATCACGGCAAGGCTTTTTTCTGTAATTCCGGTGCAGAAGCCAATGAGGCCGCCATCAAGCTGGCCCGTCGCTATATGCGTAAAATCAAAGGTCGCGATGCCTGTGAAATCATCACTCTGAACGAATGTTTTCACGGGCGTACCTTCGGTGCTCTGGCTGCCACAGGCCGTGAAAGCCTGAGCGATGGTTTTACTCCCCTGCCTGAGGGCTTCAGGCAGGTTCCGGCCGAAGACCTGGCAGCGCTTGAGGCAGCCATCAGCCCACTCACAGCCGCAGTCATGCTGGAAGCCGTACAGGGCGAAGGCGGGGTCAAACCTCTGTCTATCGATTATCTGCGCGGCGTAGAAGCCCTCTGCCGTCAAAAGGATATTCTGCTCATTTGTGACGAAGTGCAGGCAGGTCTTGGCCGTACCGGCAAATTCTGGGCTTTCCAGCATGCCGATATCAGGCCCGACATCATCAGCGTGGCCAAAGCCCTGGCTAATGGCCTGCCCATGGGGGCCATACTGGCCACTGATGAGGCAGGCAGGGGCTTTGAAGCGGGCAGCCATGCCACAACCTTCGGCGGCGGGGCCCTGGCCTCTGCAGTGGCTGCCAAATGTGTGGAGATATTATTGCGTGACAGGCTGCCGCAACGGGCTGCAGAAGTGGGGGCACGCTTCAAAGACCAGGCTCTTGCCTTACAGAAACGACTGCCGGATGCTGTCAGCGAAGTACGCGGTCTGGGCCTTATGCTGGGCATTGAGCTGGCCGGCGACGGTAAGGCTGTCTGGGAAGATCTGTTACGCCACGGTTTCATCTGCAACCTGAGCCACGGCCGTACCCTGCGCCTTCTACCGCCGCTGACTATCGAGGAGGCTGACCTCACGGCCTTCCTGCAAGTTCTGGAAGAAATCTTGCGTAAGCAGTAATTTACAAGTTCAGGCGTCTATGCTACATGCTAACGCCGTGACAGCGTTCAAGCACGGCAAGCCCGCTTCGGCGGGCTTGCCGTTTGTGTACCGGACAAAAGGAGAAAGATGATGGACGTGTTTGATCAGGCCTCGGAACTGGAGCGTCTGGATAGGGAGTCTGCCCTGATGCGGGCGCGCGCATCCATAGACAGGGGCGGGCCGGAATGGATCGACGGCGTAGCCTGCTGCCGCGAATGTGGCGAACCCATCCCGCAGCGCCGCCTGGATGCTCTGCCCGGTGTAGGTCTCTGCCTGGCCTGTCAGGAAGAACGTGAGAACAGCCGTTTCTGAGACCGATCTCATTTTCTGTATACAAAAGCCGCCGGGCGTCAGACGCCCGGCGGCTTTATCGTTGTATACATACTGCAGGTCAGTTGTTCCAGATCAGATGCAGTACCTCATACGCAAGAAAACCGATAAAGCCGGCAGCCGGCAGGGTCAGTATCCAGGCAATGACCAGATTGCCTGCTACACCCCAGCGTACGGCTGAAAGTCGCTTACTGGAGCCCACCCCAAAAATACAGGCAGAAATAGTATGAGTAGTGCTGATGGGAGCGCCCAACATGGAGGCCCCAGTGATAACCAGAGAGGCTGAACTTTCAGCAGCAAAGCCATGAACAGGCTCAAGCTTGAAGATGCGATGCCCCATGGTCTTGACTATCTTCCAGCCCCCTACGGCCGTACCCAGAGCCATTGCACCGGCACAGACCAGCTTAACCCAGAGCGGTACCTCTACTGTGTCGATCTCACCAAAGATCAGCAACGCCAGCGTGATGATGCCCATGGTCTTCTGCGCGTCATTCAGGCCATGACTGGTCGCCATGAAGCCAGCAGAAACCAGCTGCAGCTGACGAAAGGCCTTATTGACCTTATGCCTGTGTACTCTGCCAAAAACCCAGTAGATAATCCACATCAGCAGAAAGCCCGCAGCAAAACCCGCCAGGGGCGAACCTATCAAAGGCAGAAGTACCTTGGTAATGATGCCCTCGAAATTAAGAGCGCTCACCCCGGCATGCCCCAGGGCCGCACCTATGAGCCCGCCGATCAGAGCATGGGAAGAAGATGACGGGATGCCATAATACCAGGTGATGCAGTTCCAGGCGATAGCCCCCACCAGTGCGGCCAGTACCAGCACATGACTGCCTTCTACCACCTCGGTCATCACGATACCGCTTCCCAGGGTCTTGGCCACTTCCGTACCCAGTAATGCACCGCCCAGATTGAGCAGAGCTGCCATGACCACGGCAAAACGCGGTGTGACCACCTTGGTGGAGACCACGGTAGCGATGGCATTGGCACAATCGTGCGCTCCGTTGGTAAAGTCAAAAATCAGGGCCACCAGTACAATGATGCCCAGAAGCAGGGGTATCTCAAACATTTTTCAAGACCGCTTCTTCGATGGTTTCGGCCAGATGGACGATCTGATCCACAAGACCCCCCATGCGCTCATAGATCTGGCTCCATTTGATGACCAGCATGAGAACGTCAGGCGTAATCTCCTGCTGCACATCCATGACTTCAGCCAGGCCCACAGCCAGCAGCATGTCACACTCCCCGCGCAGCGTACGGAAAGCACGTGTCTTATGGCAGTCCTTTCGACAGGCAAGGCCCTGCAGCATGAGGGTAGTCAGATCTACCATGTTCACAACAGTACGGGCCAGCTGCCGTGCAGGAAAACGCGTCCGGGAGAATTCGAAAATATGCAGACGGGTGCTCAGCGTCTGCAGACAGTCCATAGCCTCTTCCTGCTCCTGATTGATGCGCAGGATGTCTTCTCTGTCAATGGGGGTGATGAATGTTTGAGAAAGCGCACGGATGATACGACTGTGCAAATAGTCCGCACGGTCTTCGATAATGGCGATTTCCTTATGGACATCGTCTTTCCTGCCGTGCTCTTCGAGCATCTCGGCCAGCAGCTCTGCCATGCGGCGCAACAGACTGTTCTGCTCTTCCAGCATTTCAAAAAAAGGCGCCGATTTGGGGAGTAGGGCAGCGAACATGCGGTCTCCTGGTAAGAGTGAGGGGATACGTGTTTCCCGCGTTCATCCTGTCAAGACATGTAAAACATTACCTGTTTCACATACCTTATTCATCTCGTTTTTCAAACCATTTTCTGAGTGCTTCCATTGCAGGTACGGGCAGGGGCCATGCCGGCAAAAGCGCATGTGAAGCGCCGAACATGCGCATACAGCCATGATGTAAAAAAAATTTATCAGTATGCTCACATTTTTTTTCTGAAGTGCCGTACAGAGGGTCTCCCCACAACGGCAGGCCCAAACTGGCTGCATGTGCCCTGATCTGATGGCGGGCCCCACAGCGGATGCGACAGGCAGCCAGTGTCAGCGCAGCAGGCTGTACGGCTTTTTCAGCCTGCAGGCTGCCAGTCAGCTTTTCCAGCAGCTCAGCCGCCCTTCTGCCTTCCCAGTGGACCAGCGGGAAGAACTCTGTCCATCTGACAGAGTCAGCGTCAGCTGGTAAAATACGGCTTTTGCGACGCCGCGCCGTATCCAGCCCTGCCTGTACTGTTTGTGGGTACTCCAGAAGTCCGTACAGCAAAGCTGCATAACGCTTTTCACACTTCCCAGCCCTCTCGGCCAGACGAAACTCTCGGACCGCCCCCTCATTCAAAGCGGCACAAACAAGGCCCGAGGTACGGTAATCCAGACGCTGCAGGAGGCGCAGGGCTGCAGGCTCAGGAACGGCCTGATCTGCAATATGCGGCAGTGCTGCCTCCAGACTGACCGTCTGTCGTCCCGGCAGGGCCGCACTGTGCATTCCTGCCGGTTTATACAGAAAGCAGTAATTCCCCTGCAAGGCCACAAAACGCGGCTGGTCTGTCGCCTGCAGCAGGGAGGGGATCTGCTCGCTCTTCAGCTCCAGAAGGTCACCTTCACACAGGCGCTGGGCCGCACGGACAGGCTGCCCGTTCAATAACGCCCGCCCGTCACTGATCAGACGGCGACGACCGCGCAGGCCCAAAGCAGGCACAAGCAGAGCAAGGGCCTGGTCTGTCCGCTGCCCGGCCAGAGCTCTGTCTATGAACAGAGACCGCACAGTCATGCCCCTCCGGCTGAAGCCAGCTGCAGCAGCACACTGACCACCGGTTCAGGCGCATGCCGCTGTGGATCGCCAGCACAGACCATGTCACACTCCAAAAGACGCACCCCCAGATCCAGCAGTGCCCGACGTACTTCTGGCCCTACCCCGCCCTGATACTGTCCATTACGGCTGTCTATCACAACCCAGTGCAAGAGGTCAGCAGCAGAAGCATGCGGGGCGTCCTCCCGCAAGAGACGCAGAAGCATGCTTACCTGCCCTGGCAGGGAAAGACCGCACAGTTCAGCATCGCGACCGGAATTGGGTATAAATATCTTGGGGCAGTCAGCTGTGGCCACAGCCCGCCCTACGCCCTGTGGCAATAGATTGGCCAGCACACTGGTGTAGAAACTGCCCATGGGATAGCAAATGGCAGCTGGCGCACGCAGCCAGGCCGCTGCATCCGATGACAGGGGCGGACGGCATGATGTCATGGAGGGCATAACATTGACGGGTCTGGAGCGTTCCGGTTCATGCACAGTCAGAAAAAGTCGCTGCACAGACTGTGTCAGGCTCTTGAAACGGTGCTGCCCTGCTATAATGGAACCGTCAGCCAGCTCTGCCGCCAGATGCAGGCTTTCATCTACTATGGGGCAGACGATGCCCCGCACATGCAGGAGGCGGCTCATAAGAGCAAGTATGGGCCTGAAATCACGTTTGTGATGCAGATAACCGCCAGCAAGCACAAGATTACCCAGGCTGGCCAGACAGGGATCGAAATCCGACGGCATCCGCTCCAGAAAAAAAGTCAGATGCCGCCGCAGGGGCACGGCATACTCATCCGGTATATCCTGCCAGATACTGTGCTCTGCTCTCCCCATACGGCGCAGACTGAGCCGCATGGCGGCAGCATCTCCTGCGGCAGGCAGACGGCATGCGCAAAAGTTCAGCACCTGCTGTGGCACCTGTTCCCTGTCTGCCAGGGCCAGCAGACGATTACGAATATCACCTACAGCAGGCATGGCAAAGGCCTGACGCAAGACGGCAGAGCTGCCGCCGGAATCAAAGGGGGTCACCAGGTGGATGGAATTACGCGTATACTGACTGAGACAGTGGCTCAGGTCTCGCAGTGCCGTGCCACCGGTAAAAAAAACCAGTCGCAGTCCCTGCATGGCTGTGCTCATGCCTTGCCTGTATGGCGGGGGGGGATCAGCCCAAGCTCCTGCATACGCAGATAAAGCATGCGGCTGATCCAGGCATCCGTAGCAGCATAGGCTATCTGACGCTGGCTCAGCTCCATGACGCTCCAGTTGGAACACTGACAGCCCTTAGAGATACGCCAGCCGAAAAGATTGGCAGCCAATGTGCGCAAGCCCTGTGTAGAAAGCTTATGGGCGCGCGCCACACTGCCCAGATCCACAAGGCCAGCAGGCTCAAAAGCATGCAGCCTGGTCAGCTCACACATGTCATTACGAATGCCTACGCCCGCCTTGATGATGTCAGCATCAGCCAGAACAGCCGCCATATCCTCACCGAAAGGCAGCCATGCCAGCTGTATCAGCCAGACATTCCGCTCCGTTGCCAGCTGTATCAGGGATGGATTGTTCACTCTGCCCTTGCGAAAGGCAGGTCGGGTCTCAGTATCAAAGCCAAGTATCTGCTCCTGTCGGATGTCTTCCAGCGCATCCTGCCAGTCAGCCGGCTCACGCACGAGACGCACCCTCCCCTCATAATGGCAGAGGGGCATCAGGTTTATTTCGTCGGCGCTTATACGTCGCAGAAACTTCGTATCTGTCATTGACTGACCCTACTTGCCGATACAGAAGTGGGAAAAAACCCGATCAAGTACTTCAGCCGGGCTGGTATGCCCTGTCACTTCTTCTAGCCTGGCCGCCGCCGTGTCCAGATGTACAGTGCAGCAGTCCCACGGCAATCCGGCAAGTATATCCTCACGCAGAGCCTCCAGCTCCTGCAGTGCACCTTCCAGGGCCAGGGCCTGCCGGGCATTAGGGGCCAGGCCATCTGTCGGGGCATTGCCGCCGTCATCCAGAATGGCCTGTCGTAACAGCTGCACCAGGATGTCTATATTATCACCATTCCTGGCGCTGATACAAACGGATGGACGGTTCCGCCCCCAGAGAGGTGGAAAACAAGTCGGACGGCAGAGGTCGCTCTTGTTCCACACAATAATCACCGGCACTGTTCCAGCAAGCTCCAGTACCTGTGCTGCGATACTGTCCGGGCACTCCGGCTTTTCTGCACCTGAAGTGCCAAGAGCAGCCCCGTCAAGCACCAGAAGAACAGCATCGGCTGCACTCAGTCTCTGGCGGCTCAGCTCCATGCCCATATGTTCCACAACGTCTGCAGAGGCAGTGCCGCCATGCTGTTCATAACGCAGCCCAGCCGTATCCACAAGACGCACAGGTAAGCCATCAAGATCACAGGGCTCTTCCAGAAAATCACGCGTAGTACCGGGTATGTCACTAACCAAAGCTCTCTCGCGCCCAAGCAGCGCGTTAAGCAGGCTGGACTTGCCGGCATTAACCGCCCCTGCCAGCACCACGCAGGCACCACACTGCATGACCTGCGCCCGCCGCTTGCACTCCAGAAGCTGTCGCACACCCTGTATAACTTTCTCCAGGTCCTGTCTCAGGGCCTGAGGCTCAAGACTGTCTACCTCATCATCGGGAAAATCCACGGCCAGCGACATCTGCACCCGCAGGCCATCCACAGCCTCGCTCAGACTCGCAACCCGACGTGCCAGCAGCCCGTCCAAACGATTGAGGCTGTACTGTAGTGCCTCACGCGAAGGTGCGGCAATGAGTTCTGCCACGGCCTCAGCCTGGCTCAGATCAAGTCGGCCATTACAGAAGGCTCGACGTGAAAATTCCCCTCGTCCGGCTTGTATCGCCCCCATACGCAGCAGACTTTCCAATAGAGTCTGCACGAGAAATGGCCCACCATGACAATGGATTTCAGCCATATCCTCCCCGGTAAACGTACGAGGACCAGGCATGAACACAGCCAGCACATCATCCAGAGGCTTACCGTTGGCATCCAAGGCACGCCCCCGGTGCAGACACCAGGGCCGAAAACCTTCAAAAGAGGAAGAAAGAGGCAAAAAAAACTTAGAGAGCAGACTCCCGGCCGCCGGGCCAGACAGACGTATAATACTGATACCACCAGCACCAGGTGGCGTCGCCACTGCGGCTATGGTAGATACAGCATACCGCGCCCCTGCTGCTACATCAGACCCGGACATACTGTCAGGCCCGCTCCGGCTTGCGCCGAGTAATGACCACACGCTTCAAAGGGCCGTCACCGGTACTGCGTGTCTGTATCTCCTCCACATCCTGCAGGCAGACATGGACGATACGTCGATGATAGGATGAAAGCGGCCGGGTAGAATAGGAACGGCCACTCTGCAGTACCTTGTCTGCCAGGGCAAGGGCCATCTCACGTAATTTTTCATCCTGACGCTGACGGTATTCCCCGGCATCCAGCTGTATGCGCACAGCAGCATTCATGCCACGTGACACTAGGCGCGAGGCCAGATAGCGCAAGGCCGCAAGGGTTTGTCCCTCCCTCCCTATCAGCAGTCCGGAATCTTCATCGCAATCTACACGGGCCTGCACACGCCCATTGCCCACATGGACCTCAAGGCGCACATCATCACCCACAATGGGACGCACCAGATGACGCACTACCTCTTCTGTCAGTTTTTTCAGGCTCTCGACATCCAGCTCTTCAACCGGAGTCAGAGGCAAGCCCTCAGCAGCCTCCTCAAGATAATCAGGCAGGACAGCCTGCGTACTTTCTGCTTCTCTGTTCTGACTGTGGCTCTCTTTTTCCTGCAATACTTCAGAGGCAGATACAGCAGTATTTTCGACTGGCTCATTCAGCACAGGGGGCTGTACATCTGGCTCCCGCTGCAGACGAGGCTTGCTCCGGCGAGGAGGTTCAGATTTGCTCAACGCATCGGCCTCCTCAGCTTCGAAACTGGCCAGAGCCGCACTCGATGGCGGGCTGTCGCTCTTTCTGCCCAGTATACTTTCCACCGCTTCACGCAGCTGCGCCCGCCGGGCGCGCACTTTTGCCTTACGCGCCCCAACGATACCAAAGATACCGGTCTTGGCGTCCTGCAGGATCTCTATTTCAAGTTTTTCCCGCTCCGTATTGAAGTAGGCGCAGGCCTCTCTGATGGCCGCGTCCAGATCCTTACCCTGGAATTCCTTGAAGTTTTCCATACAACTCTCGTACTCTCGACGGGCGTGATACTGAACGCGTTCTAGGAGGCGTTCCGTAAGGTCTTGGTCTTACGCATCATCATCCACTGCTGGAAAATGGACAGGATATTGTTAACCAGCCAGTACAGCACCAGCCCCGAGGGGAAGCCCAGGAAAAGAATCGTAAAGACAATGGGCAAAGCCATCATGATCTTCTGTTGCGTAGGATCTGCAGCCGGAGGGCTCATCTTCTGCTGCAGAAACATGGTCGCCCCCATGATAATGGGTGTGATATAGAAAGGATCCCTGGCTGACAGGTCAGCCAGCCAAACCATATCAGTGAAGGGCAGATGAGCAATAAAGGGCGCATGCCGCAGCTCAATAGCTGTCAGAAGGGCCTGGTACAGACCAAAAAAGACCGGCAACTGTATAAGAATTGGCACACAGCCACTGGCAGGATTGACGCCATACGCCTTGTAGAGCTCCATGATCTCTTTGTTCATGCGCTCCTTATCATCCTTACACTTCTCACGAATGCTCTGCATCATGGGCTGCAGTTTCTTCATCTTTTCCATGGAGGCATAGCTCTTGGCCGTCAGAGGCCAGAAAACAGCCTTGATGGTGACAGTCAGGAGGATGATGGCCACGCCCCAGTTATGGACATAACCATGGAAGAAGGTCAGCAGCCAGAGCAGCCCCTTGGCTATCATGCTGAACATGCCAAGATCGATACTTTTGGCCAGCTCTTCGGAGACGGCCATCAGCTGCTCACGATCCTTGGGGCCAATCCAGTACGATACGCTCAGTTCTCTGCTTTCTGACGGATTAAGCAAGACCTCGGGCTCTTCCACAGCAGCACGGTATACGCTGCGCTGCATGAGGCCCCTGACAGTGATCTCATTGGGGTCACCCGGCAAAACAGCTGCCATGAAATATGTGCTCATGGCTCCGGCCCAGTATATCTTACCAGTGACCTGTACACCACTGTCCTGCAGTGTACTTTCAGAAGATTCTTCGTCCAGTGCTCCGTTCAAATCCCAGGCGATACGCATGGCATCATACTGACTGCCCGCGGCATTACTGGCATCAGAGGCCACGGTGTAACGCACACGGGCGCTGCGGGCCTGCTCGCCAGTATTGATAAGACGAACTTTCTCCCTGATCAGATAGCTGTCAGCGCTGAATGTGAGCTCCCGCTCAACACGCAGATTATCCACCATACCGATCAGCCGTATGACGCTCTGCTGCCCCTGTGTCAGCGATATATTTCCGGCAGGACTTCCCAGCGACCACTGGCCTGTGCTCCAAGATGGCTGGCCATTGATGACAAGCCCCAGCGGTGCCACAGCTGCGGTATATTCATCCACCATATTGACCATTGGCGATGTGTCAGAGAGCTCGGTGTGGTATTTCTTTAGCTTGAAAGAACGCAACGGCCCACCACCGGTATACAGCACCGCCTCATAGAGTGGAGAATCAATATGCAGATCTTTTCCTTCGGCAGGAGTGAAGGTAGGCAGGGTCGCAGCCTGGGCAGCTTCAGTTCTGCGCTGCTCAGCTTTGACGGCCTCCTGCTGGGCCGCCTCCTGCTGCCTGGCCACCTCAGCCGGATCAACGGGCTGCACCCAGCCCATGTACTGGGCGAAATGTCCCCAGCCAAAAAGAATGATCAAACACAAAACAATGGCCAGGATCAGATTCTTATTTTCTTGCATGTGGGACTTCACTCCTGAGACAGGGGCGGCTTGCCAGCACCGCACTCTGATGGTGGGACAGGATCATAACCTGAACCGCCCCAGGGATGGCAGCGTACCAGGCGGCACAGAGTCAGCCATCCCCCCCGAAAAATGCCGTGGCTCATAATAGCCTCTATGGCATAGGCAGAACAGGTTGGATAAAAACGACAGGCAGGGGGCAGCAGTGGCGAAACGCAACGCTGATAGATGCGTACAGGCAGAACACACAGGCTGCGCAGAAGCAACTTCATCCCATCCTGTCTTGAGACGGCTTTGTGGTTTGACGGCGTAAATGCCGAAGTAAAGGCAGGAACTCGGCCTCGACGCGAGAAAAATCCAGCGATATGATGCCGGCCTGCCTCTTAGCTACCGCTACCAAATCAACACCAGCAGGCAGACCTGCTGCATACTGACGAAAAAATTCCCGCAACAGGCGCTTGATACGGTTACGTACGACCGCATTGCCGACCTTGCGGGAAACTGCCACACCCAAACGGCTCAGCCCGCCGAACTCTCTCGTCATCACAAAAAGGATAAAATGCTCTGTATGATAACGCTTGCCGTATTCATAACAGACCGTAAATTCCGACCTGCGTCGAATACGTACATCACGAGAAAAGGTCAGACACGCCACAAGAGCTCCGAGCAGAGCATGGCGACAAGCTGCTAGGCGCTGAGACGCTTGCGCCCCTTGGCGCGACGACGACGCAGCACGGCGCGACCACCGGGGGTAGCCATGCGAGCACGGAAGCCGTGGGTACGAGCTCTTCTGATCTTACTGGGCTGGTATGTTCTTTTCATCGGTTCGCTCCATATGCGACGTTAAAAACCCCAGACTGCCTGCCTACTGGTGGCGACAGGCAGGGAATCTCATGTCCGGGGCAGCATTCTTGGAACAAGCTACATACACGCCTGACGCGCCTGCGTCAAGCTAAAGACGCAGCACAAGAACACTTCATGATCATTGCAACCGGGTAGGTGTTTTGGGAATAGCTGGAGGGCGCTGACCTGCAGCTGCCGGCAAAGGCGGTATCGTCGGCGAAAGATTCGCAGATGCCGCCGGGGACGAGGCTGACTGGCTTTGCTGTACAGCTGGTGCTGGCGCAGGCAGGGTAAGCGCAGCAGCAGGTGCTGTTCTGGGCGGCTTTACAGCTGCTGAAGGCGCACAGGCACATCTGCTGGCTGAAACAGCACAGGCACACTTGACTGCTGTCAGACACTTGCATTTTTCCGGAGTGCTGCTTCTTGAGGCCTTGCTCGCTCCGCTCCTTTTCTGACGTGAACGTGATGTTTTTTCCTTACCAACAGACAGAAGAGGAACCAGAGCCGGATCTCTGAACCCCCCTGCCCCAATGTTGATCTGAGTAGGCCTGAGGACGCCATTCCAGTACATACGGGCAGCAGGGCTTTGCAGCCAGACTTCTGTTAGATTAACACTCCCTACAGGGATATAAGGCTTTGCCGCTGGCAGAACAGATGTCATCTGACTCTGTATCATCGGCACGGATGGCTGCTCAAGCTGCTGAGGCTGTGCAGCCCACGCGATACCGCTGCAGATCATATACATAAAAATACATAAAATAACAGTGCGCATGGCGTTTATCCTCTACTCTCTCTTTCGGATATGGTGTCTAAAACTTTAGAGCTGCCTGCAGAGACGCCATAGCTTGACAGCATCATGGCGCTTGGGCAATGTCCATAGAGCAATAGAACCTTTCAGGAGAGCATATGGGGTCACCCGATTTTGTTACTTCACCCAAGTCTCTTTGCCCCTGCATCATCCTTATCGGCATGGCTGGAGCAGGTAAATCCACAGTAGGCAGCCTGCTGGCACGTGATCTGGGGTGGGCTTTTCTGGACAGTGATCATTTAATGGAAGCCCTCTACGGCGCACGCCTGCAGGATATTACCGACGCCCTTGGCAAGGAGGCTTTTCTGGATCTTGAGGCCTCTGTCATTACCTCTATCAGAGTACACCGAACGGTAATAGGCACTGGCGGCAGCGTTGTTTACCGGGAAGAGGCCATGCGACACCTGACTACTCTGGGCCATCTGGTTCATCTTGATGTGCCGCTTTCCGTCATTGAAGAACGCATCGCACGCAATCCTGAACGGGGGCTGGCCATCGCCCCTGGGCAAACACTGGCCGATATTTTCCATGAACGCGAGGCCCTGTATGCTGACTGGCGTCAGCTTCACTGTGACACCCGTCAAAAAACAGCCAGGCAATGCGCACAATGGATTCGTGAGAACCTGCCGACACAATTTTTTCCCGCGGATGCATAGCACCTGAAAAAAGAGCCTCGCCTTGCAGCGGGGCTCTCTACAGGCAGAAGCTAGTACTGCCACGCACGTCCATCATAGCGGATAAGCTCGCTGAGACGTCTGCTGCGTGTCTGTACGCACTGAGCGCCGAGAGCAGCCTGCCTGCTCTTGCCACGACATTCGTAGACCTTCTCCTGATAACGCACTACGCCTACATACTGCCCCTTACTTCCGGGGCGCATCTCAGTAGTCACATTGACTGTGTCGATCTCCACATACGTAGCCACATACTCGTTATTGACCTTTTTCACCTGCTTGGACGCTTTGGAGGGCATGACGGTACGTGAGGCCTGACTGGCCAGTTTACGACCAACCTTGTCCAGGTCAGCCCGGATGGCAGCCTCAGACCTGACCTGCTTTTTACTTTTTGCCTGGACCTGTGTTTTTTTCGTATCCTTGGCAGCAGCAGGAGCATCTTCTGAAACAGCAGCTTCTGCCTGCGGCATTGCCGCAGGGGCAGACTCATCAGCCTCACCACCACTTAACCAGGCACAACCACCCAGGACAAAACTTACAACAAGAAGGAATGCGGGTATGATTCGCATATTATACCTCTATTATTATGAAAAGCCGGACGGCAACGCCGCCCGGCTTTTCAATAATGCTACACCTGTCAAACCTAGTCGAAGGAGATCTCGGTGCGGCGGTTCATATAACGACCTTCTTCGGTCTTGTTATTATACTTGAAGGACTTCCCCTTACCAATGGCTTCCATGCTGCTGGCGGGAATGCCCTGACCAGCCAGATAGTTCTTCACAGCGTTGGCACGATTCCGGGAAAGGGTCTTGTTATAGGCATCACTGCCGATAGAGTCAGTCCAGCCAAGCAGGATGACCTTCTTGTTGGGATTAGCCTTGATCATGGCAGCAGCTTCATTCAGGATGCCCTTGGCCTTGTTGTCAAGAGCATAGGAGTCAAAGGCAAAATGCACACCGCGCAGCACGATGACTTCTTCATCGCCGCAGAATACGGACATAACGAAACGTTCCACAGCAGCGTCACTGGTAGCCAGTTCTTCAGCGCGAACGCAGACGGAAGCCGGATTCATCTCGGCAATCTGCTTGACAGTAGCTTCACCGTTGGGGGTATCAGCCAGAGAGATGATGTGAATAACCATGCCACGCTGGCTGGCATAGATCTGACGGGCCACTTCAACCAGGTCGGCACCGCGGTTGTTGTCGCCGTCTGTCACAAGGATGATAGCGGCATCGCGCTGCATGCTGGACAGGAAGGGTTCATAAGTCTGCAGACCACTGCCCATGCTGGTCATGCGGCCAAATATCGGGAAGTTGGAACGCAGCTTGTTGATGCCGGCGCTCATGGCAGCACGATCCCAGGGGCCCTGGGCAATGATGACGCCATTCGGTGAAATGGTATGCAGGCCACCGTTGTAATCAAGAGCAGGGATGGCCGCATTGACGCGCTGCAGCACTTCCTTGGCCACAACAATCTTATCTTTCTTCAGCTGTTTGTTCTGCATCATCATGGAGCCAGAATAGTCCACAACGAAGTCAAAGCTGGAGATTTTTTTGCTGCATGCGGTGTCAGCGGCTACGGCGGCTACGGCGTAGCTCAGTACGAGAGCGGCCGCAAGGACAAGAAGACGAATACTTTTCATAATGCCTCCCAATTAAGACATGTTTGTGGCGTACACTACGCCAGCTATACGTTTTGCCCGCCAAACTGGCGTTCAGCGCCATATACTTTTCAAGACGCCGAACAGTTTTTATATACCCGCCTTTTTTGAAAACCGCAAGAGCAATTCCCCGCAGCTCTCAAGGTTGGAGCTTTTTACCACAGATACACATGCTGGACAGCCGTACATGCCTTGGGCATACTTGTTACTACAGGTTATAGGCCGTACACCTCTACAAAGGAAGGAAGCATGCCTGGACTGAGCTTTTCCAAGTGGAGCCCTGGAGGGAACACCACACTTTTTTTCCCTGCAGACAATCTCTGCCCCCATCAGCAGGCACTACTGGCCCGTCAGGCTCTTGATCCTCAATATCTAGGTGGTGAACAGGCCGGCTTTATTGACGAACAGAGCCTTCATCTGCGCATGGCAGGCGGTGAGTTCTGCGTTAATGCCAGTCGGGCCTTTGGTGCGCTTCTGGCATACCGGCAACATGAGTGCCAGGCGCCCGGTGACGCCGTATCTCTCTCCCCATACAGTCAGCAATATGAGGCAACTGTTTCCGGCTGGCCCGGTCAGGTCAGACTGCTTGTCAGGGGTCGCGCCCCTCTCTGGCAGGTCGCAGCTATCCTGCGTCTTCCGGCTGTGCCCATCCAGAGGCTCACATATGGTATGATGCAGGTACGACTGCCCGGTATAACCCATATTCTGCTGGATGCCACGCACCACCCCCTGCCTGAAGCCCCCGAGCACAGCATGAGCCAGCTATGCCATAGCTGGCAGCTGGAAGAGGAGCCCGCCGTAGGGGCCATCTGGTGGCGAAAACAACAGGGACAGCTGGAGATGACCCCTCTGGTCCATGTGCGTGACGCTTGCACTACCTTTTTTGAAAGTGCCTGTGGTTCAGGAGCCTTGGCCCTGTCTCTCTTCCTCTCACAATCAGGAGATCAGAGCGATTATAAAATTCTCCAGCCCAGCGGCTCAACCCTGACTGTACGCATGCGTCATGACTGTGGGCAGTGCATGGCCGAAATAGATGGTCCTGTATCTCTTGTCGCGTACGGTCAGGTATGCCTGCCAGAAGAGTAATACAGGCAGGCAATTTTTGCAGTTGGCACACTTTCTGATTCTTATGGGGATTATGTGTACCCCACTGCAATTTTTGCCGCATTCTCTTGCTCTTCTGCCCGGCGCTTCTTTGCTTGAAAACCTGCGCCGCTCCGGTCACTCGTTATTTGACGAGCTTGTCAATCCGCACGCAGCGCACGAACATATACCTGTAATCCCAGTCAACAGCAGCCTGGCGCATAATACTCAGGCTGTACTGCCGCCACATCTGTACAGACCACTCGCGGCAGAGTCAGGAACACGACCCTTTACTCCTGCTCGCAGGGAACAATGTACAACAGATGGCAGACGCAAGACACCTCTGCGACAAGAACAGAATGCCTCACAGAGCAGAACTGAACAAAGACTGCATGCTGTGGCCTGACTGATGTTTTGCTGCCCGTATTAAATACAAGTAAAGACGGCGACCCTGCAGGGTCGCCGTCTGATTGATGCTCTTATGTCAGCAGAGCCGTATCAACGCCGGCTAGGCCGTGACCTGCGCCCCTGATGACGCCTGCTGGGGCGTGAACGCCGGTCATGACGTCCACGGCTGGGACGGGAACGGTGATCATGCCGGCGGCTGGGTCTCGAGCGATGGTCCTTCCGACGGCTGGGCCGTGACCTGCGCCCCCTGGAATGGCTTGGACGGGAACGCCGCCCTCTGGAATGACTGGGGCGGGAGTGACGGCCCCTCCCATCTCCAGGGGCAGCCTCAGCCTCATTGGGGGTTAACAGCACCGGCGCTACATAGGCCATACCGGTCAGGGCAAGGGCCCCCAGCAGGACACGACGGCGCTGCGCGGTGAAAGTATCACTCTGACAATCTGTCTTCTTTTCCATAACGAAACTCCTTGATGCAGTTTCAAGCCTTTCAGGCACATGAATACTATCAAAAGAAAAAGAAGAGCAAAAGCATTTTTCTTTACAAGCCGCACACGATGCCATGTGTGCAAAGCAGGCACGCCGCCTTTACCGCAGCCGACGTGTTATGTACGTCTGCCCTGCAGCTTTCTACTGATTGACCATGACTTTGGCTGGTCTGAGCAGCCGTTCGCCCAGCTTATAACCGCGCTGCAGCACCCGGGCAACACAACCGGGCGCCAAGTCTGCCCGGCTGTCAAAGCCTACGGCTTCGTGAATTTCGGGGCTGAACTCCTCCCCCTCTACCCCTACGGGGCTGAGCCCGTGCCGGGCTACGGCATCAAGCAGGGATTTGTGCGTCATGGCGACCCCCTGCAGCATATCTTTGCAGGCTTCGTTCTTGCTGCCATACTGCAGGGCAAGATCCAGATTATCCAGGGTTGGCATCAGATCACCCAGTACCTTTTCGGCAGCATAACGCATCTGCTCCTGGTGCTCACGGGTAAGACGCTTCTTGAAATTATCCATTTCAGCAGCACTGCGCAGACGCATTTCTTCCAGTTCAGCCCTGTACCTTGCTTCAGGGTCTGCCTCTGCTTCAGGCGTTGCTGCTTCTTCAGGCGCGTCGCAGGAACATTCGTCGTCAACAGGCTGTTCGGACGCAAGAGCCTCTTCCTGCTGATTTTCCTCGTTCTTCAGCTCCTCACCCACACGGGCCGCCTGCTGGTATGATTCCATGGGTTGACGTTGACGACGCATACTTCCTCCTGAGAATAACACATATCACTGGAAATGCACTGTTACTGAGTAAGGCCCTCGTGCCCGCCTGTCAAGGTTCCAGCCATCAACTCGACATTCTTGCGGCCCTTCTGTATATTGCCGCCATGCGAAAAGGAATATCATCATGACATGCCGAATCTTTACAGTACAAAATGAATATGACTGGCCCGAGGCTGCACAGTGGCTCCAGGCCCGTGACAATCCTGACGAAAGCGTCGATGATGCCGTACGGCAGATCATCACTGCCGTACGTGACAGGGGTGACGAAGCCCTGCTGGACTTCAGCCGCCGTTTTGACTGCCCTGACCTTGAGCCCCCACTGCTTGTAAGCGAACAGGAGATTGCCCGTGCGGCGGCCTCTGTCTCGGTAGAAAGCCGCGAATATATCAGCGGCGCAGCTGCCAATATCCGGGCCTTTCATGAGGCCCAGGTCGAAAAATCCTGGTTTACCACACAGGCTGACGGCAGCATTCTCGGGCAGCGCGTCCTGCCGGTTGATGCTGCAGGCCTCTATGTGCCAGGTGGTCAGGGGGGTAATACGCCCCTGCTTTCCAGCCTTCTGATGAGTGCTATCCCGGCACAGGTTGCGGGGGTGTCTCGTATAGCAGTGTGCACACCGCCACGCAGAGACGGCAGCGTTAATCCGCATATCCTGGCAGCCGCCCATCTTCTGGATATTGATGAAGTCTACCGTGTAGGCGGGGCCTGGAGCATCGCTGCCTTGGCCTATGGCACAGCATCCCTGCCAGCTGTGGATGTTATTGCCGGGCCAGGCAATATCTTTGTGACTACAGCCAAGCGCATGGTGCAGGGCAAGGTGGCCATTGATATGATCGCAGGGCCAAGTGAAATCCTGATTCTGACCGACTCTTCGAGCAAACCTGCTTGGATTGCCGCAGATATGCTCTCGCAGGCAGAGCATGACCCCATGGCTTCAGCCATCTGCATTACCGATGACAGCCATCTGGCCGATAAAATCCAGCAGGAGCTGGAAAAGCAGTGTGCAAACCTGCCCAGGTCAGCCATTGCCGAACGCTCACTGGCAGACTGGAGCGCCATCGTGGTCACCCCCAATCTGCAAACAGCCGTAGCTATAACCAACTGTATCGCACCGGAACATCTGGAGATATGCACTCGAGATCCCTGGTCCATCATGCCGCACATACGCCATGCCGGTGCCATCTTTATGGGCAGGCATTGCCCTGAAGCAGCTGGAGACTATTACGCCGGCCCCAATCATGTGCTGCCTACCATGGGTACAGCACGCTTTTCCTCTGCGCTGTCGGTACAGACCTTCTGCAAAAAAACAAGTATCGTAGCTCCCTCACCATCTTTTCTGCAAAAAAACGGTCCGGCCATTGCCGCCCTGGCCCGTCTGGAAGGTCTGGAAGCCCATGCACGCTCGGTCGAAATACGCCGCCAGCCATAGCGGCTACATGCCCCGTAAGGAGATTGTATGAAAGTTGTGGTTAAAACAGATATCAGTGCCTACCCTCTGCTCTCACGCGGCAAGGTACGCGACATATATGACGTAGATGATCAGACCCTGCTGATCGTCACGACCGACCGCATGTCGGCCTTTGACGTCATCATGGACGACCCTATCCCCTATAAAGGCGTGATTTTGAACAAAATCACGCTGTTCTGGATGGAGCGCTTCAAAGACATCATTCCCAACCATCTGCTTGAAAGTGATGTGGAGCGTTTTCCCAAAGCCCTTGCCCCCTGGAAGGACGAGCTGGAAGGGCGCGCCGTGCTGGTCCGCAAGGCCAAACCTCTACCTGTAGAGTGTATCGTACGCGGCTATATCACTGGTTCCGGATGGAAGGACTATCAGCGCACCGGCCAGGTATGCGGCTATGCACTGCCAGAAGGCCTGCGGGAGTCAGACAAGCTTGAGCCTGCCCTCTTCACCCCCTCCACCAAAGCCGAACTGGGCCAGCACGACGAAAACATCAGTGTAGCCGAAGCAGCCCGCATCCTGGGGGCAGAAACGGCTGCCGAAGCAGAGCGTGTATCTCTGGCCATTTATGAAGCCGGACGCAGCTATGCGGCCGGGCGTGGCATCATTGTGGCTGACACAAAATTTGAATTTGGCTTTATTGATGGCAAGCTGCATCTCATTGATGAAGTGCTGACGCCGGACTCCTCACGTTTCTGGCCTGCTGACCAGTACAAGGCAGGTCTGGGACAGCCCAGCTTCGACAAACAGTATCTGCGTGACTGGCTCAAACAGCAGCCCTGGAACATGCAGCCGCCCCCGCCCCCACTGTCTGCAGAGGTCATTGAAGCCACAGCGGCCCGCTACAGGGAAGCCTATGATATTCTGACCGGCGGGCAGTAAAATACAACACTGCCGCCTGTTTTATACTATGACCGGTTTACCGGCTTTCAGGAGATACTATGCTGTTAGAAGGAAAGAAGGCCCTTATTTTTGGCCTGGCAAATAATCGAAGTATCGCCTACGGCATTGCACAGGCCCTTGCTGCCCATGGCGCGCGGCTTGCCTTCAACTATGTGGGAGAAGCCATTAAAAAACGGGTGGAGCCTATCAGTCAGGAGCTGGGGGGTGAGTTCACCTTCCCTTGTGATGTCTGTGACGATGCACAGATACAGGCAGCGGCTGATCTTGCCAGAGAAAAGTGGGGTGAGCTGGATATCCTGGTGCATTCCGTAGCCTTTGCCAATCGCGAAGACCTCAACGGCCGCTTTGTGGATACCTCACGCGACGGCTTCAGGCTGGCCCTGGAAGTGTCAGCCTATTCTCTGGCCGCGCTGTGCCGGGCCTTCGAGCCCATGCTGCACGAAGGCAGCTCTGTCATGACCATGACCTACCATGGCTCCACAAAAATTGTGCAGGGCTATAATGTCATGGGCGTAGCCAAAGCCGCGCTTGAAGCCTCTGTACGCTATCTGGCTTATGATCTTGGCCCCAAGGGCATACGCGTCAACGCTCTCAGTGCCGGCCCTGTCAAGACCTTAGCGGCCTCGGCTGTATCCAGCCTCAAGGATATATTTACCCATGTGGAGGCGCACGCCCCTCTGCGCCGCAACATCACTACTGCCGATGTGGGTGGGGCCGCTGTCTTTCTGGCCTCAGACCTCTCTCATGCCATTACAGGCGAGGTCATCTATGTGGACAGCGGCATGAGCCAGATAGGTGTTGTGGGCTAACCATGGATATAGCAACGCTTAACTGGCTTGGCATCACACTGCTGGCCGTTTTTGGCCTGTGGGCTTTCTGGAAAGGCGGCCAGACAGTGCAGAAACGTCGCCAGCAGGATGACACCAGACAGAAAGGCGAATAGGCCAGGTTATGCTCTGGGGTATAGTGTGTATTGTCTGCGTTCTGCTACTGGCCTGGCTGCTCAAAAAAGGGACTGAGGGTACGCCTTTCAAAAACAGCTGCCCCTGAGCACCCAATATTGATCACCTCCGGTGGAGGGAAAAAAGCAACACGCCACCAGATGGCACAGCAAAAGAAAAAAGAATGTGGTAAACCTCTGTGCCGATAAGACAGTAATCCGAAAAAACGAAATTTTTACGGCATCTGTCTGACAGGGCTGGAAGCAAACAACACGAAAAGCACGATGTCGAGTCGAAAGACTTTGCATCGTGCTTTTTCCATCTCACCAATTAATAACACGGAGGTAATATCATGAATAGCAATCTTACTTACACCCGCTGCGGCGATTATGAAGATAGTGTCCTGTAGTAGTTCAGATAAAATCCCTGAGTCTTCCCCACGGCCCATTTGGGCCGTTTTTTTGCCCTTCTCTCTATATTTGTCATATTTAAAAATTTTTTCTGTAATTTTTGTAAGAAAAGATAACTCGCTTAGAATAAATCGGTTGGTCGGATTGATTGAAAATCGGGTAACGAGATAGCAACCGTTCGTATTTCTGAGTTCTTCATTGTTATGCTCCAATGTGATAACTCTTGATGCTACAAAGGTAATAAAAGAAATACAGATAAAAAGAATTGAATTATCTTTTTATCTGCACAAAAAATTTTATTTAATCATATCAATCTCTTTTTGGATATACTCCAAGAATTTGGATGCATGTGCTCCATCCATTTGTG
>JAFQNG010000018.1 GCA_017396005.1 Desulfovibrio sp. | reverse complement strand
GTCATAACAGACTGATCTATGGAGGTGTTACCGACAAGAATAATGCCGTCCACTGGTATGCTTTCGCCGGGCAGAACCCGCAGCATATCGCCACGCTGGATTCGTTCAATGGGGACTATTTCCTCATGGACATCCTTCCCTTGTGCCGTGACTCTGCGGCCCTGCCGGGGTGCGAGACTGATAAGCTCCTGTATTCCTTTTTTGGCCTTTTCCACGGTTCTGTCTTCCAGAATCGCGCCGATTGCCATGATAAACGCCACTTCACCAGCGGCGAACAGTTCCCCGATATAAATACAGGCAAACATGGCTATGGAAATAAGCAGCGCGGAGGTGATGCGCCGTTCAGAAATGATACGGGATATGGCCAGATAGACCAGGGGAAGCCCGCTGATAAATACCGTCAGCCAAGCCGGGTCTAACGGCACGGAAAAATCACCCAGCAGAATGAGAAGACTGGCAGCCAAAAACGCACCACTCACCAGTGTCATGCGTAATCCGGCCAGATAGTTCATGGCAATCTTCATACTCTCTCCCTCATAAGATGGCATATCCAAATACCATATACCGACATGGGGTATCAGTAAAGAGACAAAAAATATATGCCTTCTGTATCAAAGGCATTGGAGCGCATCTTCTCAAACAATTCGGGAAAATTGCTCGATAGCCGCACTTAATCTGTGCAGAACTTCCTTGTCGTTACCCTGTTTGAGGCCATTGAGAACACAATGATGCATATGCCCTTCCAGAATTACCTGGCCTGTTTTGTGCAGGGCAGCCTTGGCAGCTCCGATCTGAATCAGAATATCCTCACAGGGCTTGTCGTTCTCCACCATTTTGATGATGCCTTTTATCTGGCCTTCAATACGCCGCAGCCGCATGGTAACGGCATCAACATCCATACATTCTTTCATGACATCCTCGCTTGGCTGTCTTTTATGTTGCAGACTGCCTTGCGTCAAGCGCAGGAATCATGCTGTCTGTCAGACTATAGTGAGAGGGAGACCGATTGAGGACGCCTTCCTCTCGCAGGTGCGTCAACTCCAGATACTTTTTCCCACCGAATAGGCCAGCAGTGAGACGGCATATGCTAGTACTACAGTTGTAGCTTGTTGTATCTATTTGTTTTATAATGATAAATTTTTGCTGTGAGTTGATGCCGTCTGCGCCAGTATAACCAGAAAAAACTGCTTTCCAGGGTAAACTCTGCTCAGCAGATCGTTCGATTCAGCAGCCGTCTGATCTCTCGCTCAGTCATTTCTATCAACCTGATGATAAAGGAGACAGCCCGACGATAATGCAGTATCTTTGCAGATATTTAGATTTATTGCTACTTATACCCACGAGTAGTGCAGTTACAGCTAAGCTATGCGCTCTATTCTTAGCTGACAGTACTCCTTGCCAGAACGAAGAAACCCCGATTCCTGCGACAGAAACCGGGGGTTGGCCTAGCGTGACGCTGGCTTCAGGGGCGTTGATCCTGCTGGCCTGTCGCGGCACTTTCAGGGGGCAGAGGGGCATGTTCTTCCAGCTCTTTGCGTATAGCAGCCTTAAGCTCCTCCGATGTTGATGGAGCATTAAGTGCAAAAGTCAGATGTTCCATACCGCGTTTATTATCCTGAAGGTAGTGCAGATAGAGCACGCCCAGACTGTAACGCACTGACGGGTCATCATGCAGCCTGGCCACCTGCTCCAATAGTTGGGCGGCCTCCTTGTGCTGCCCCTGATTGTGGCGGATGACCCCAAGCAGATAGAGGGGGTGGGGTGAGTCCGGCTTGAGCGCTACGGCACGCTGAGCAAAGGTAGCAGCTGCATCCCACTTCTGACCCTGCATGAGTGCTTCTGCCAGCTGTATGAGCAGGGCTGCATTCTCTGGCTCTCTGGCTGCCTGCTGCATCAATGCGCCGATGGCGTCACCGCCCATTCCTCCCATAGCAGACATGCCCGGACCGCCCCCGCCTTGAGCGGCAGGAGGACGATCATGCGGTTGGGCCACCTCCTGCACACTGACATGGTTAGCCTGTTTCGCCAGAGAAGTCACCAGCATAGCCCCCAGCCCCAGAGCCAGTACTACAATCAGAATGCGTGCTCTGCCTGGCAGAACAAAAATATCACTCATGGTGCAATAACTCCCATTGTCTCAAGCGTATGCTCAGAGCGCGTTGCCGTGCCGCCAGAAAAGCCAGATAACCACCGATTCCCAGCCATACTGCAGCATTGGTCATCACGACCCAGCTCAATGTATCCATAATGTCCTCCATGATGATGGCATCCGTTGCCTGCTTACAGTTCAGAACGGTCAGCCTGCATCTCGTCCAGTCTGGTCTGCAGATCCAGCTGGCGCTTACGCAGCCAGACCAGCCCCGCCCAAAGCAGCCCAAAGCAGACTACGCAGGCAATGACCGTAACCTTCATCTCCGGCGCAAGACCTCCACTTTCTGAGGCAAAGACAGCCGGATGAATGGAGCGCCAGATACGCGCCGAGATGAAAACCAGCGGTACATCCAGAAAAGCTACAATACCTACTACGGCACAAAGCAAGCCCTTACGCTGCGGCGGCAAATCAAGCCCGCGCAGCACCAGGTAACCTGCATAGACGAACCACATAATTAACGTGGTAGTCAGTCGCGGATCCCACGTCCACCATACTCCCCAGGACTTGCGT
The DNA here is from genome assembly GCA_017396005.1 of Desulfovibrio sp. Taxonomy (GTDB): domain Bacteria; phylum Desulfobacterota; class Desulfovibrionia; order Desulfovibrionales; family Desulfovibrionaceae; genus Desulfovibrio. The sequence goes on along the minus strand of JAFQNG010000018.1, from coordinate 25,018 downwards.
GCCCAGAGCATGCCCGTAATCAGAGCCAGACCACTCAGCAGCACTCCAACCTCAGCAGCAGCTGCACACAACCTGTCAGCTCCTGATTTTCGTTTGATCAGATAGATCAGCGAAGCCAGAAATACCGTGAAAAAACTTATCAGGGCCCACCAGGCCAGAGGCAGGTGTATATAAAATATTTTCTGGATAAACCCCATGTTTACTTCTTCAGGTGCGTAGGCAAAAACCAGCCACTGACAGACTGCAAAGGCCAGGCCACCCAACAGGGCCAAAATTTGCGGCAGGACTTGCAACATTTAATCATCCCCCGTATAGATGAAGCTGAAAAGCAGCAACCCCGCGCCCAGAAAGACACCGTCAAAGGCTGCGGCCAGGCCCAGCCAGCCCGAAGAAGCGTCAGATGAAGGCGCCCCCAGACATTGTGCCCCCACACCGATGCCCGCCAGCAGAAGAGGTGTCAATAAAGGAAAAAGCACTATGCTCAGGAGTGATTCACGTGCTGCCTGCCCCTGCGCCAGAGCGCCCAGCAATGAACCAAGCGCGCACATGCCCACATCGACCAGCAGCAGAATCCCCAGCCCGGCCCAGGGGCTGCCCTGCAGGGTCTGGCCAAGAAAAATTATGGATGCGGGGAAGAAAACCAGCTGCGCCAGCAAAAGAAGGAACAAACCCGCTGCCGCCTTGCCCAGCCAGACGCCCTGTATGGGAGCAGGGCAAAGCAGCAGACCCATACGGGCACTATTGACCTCTTCCAGTGCATAAAGCTGATTGAATATCAGCACCTGGCAGAACGCCGAACTGAGCCAGAAAACAGCAGCCGCGGCCTGTGGGCTCATGCGCTCTCCTACGCCCTGTGACAGACTGAATACGAAAAGCAGCAAAAGACCAAGCAGCAGGGCCTGTACCAGCCCACTACCTCGTGCCAGGGTCAAGGCAAGGTCCTTGCGGGCTATGGCCAGCATTAGGCGCAGCATGGGTGACCCTCCGCAGCCATGCCCTTTTGTGTGGCAAAGCCGTCAAAAGCTGCGGGAATACCGTCATAGATCAGTTTGCGCCCGGCCAGGGCAAGCAGTCGATCTGCCAAGGGAACATCCCCCTGCAGGTCATGGCTGATGAGTACGACACAGGCACCGCGCTGCCTGGCAGCACGAACCTCCTGACGCAGGAGCGCAAGCGAGGTCGCATCCAGACCTGTGCCTGGCTCGTCCAGAAGAAGTATGTCCGGTTGCAGCATGAGTACCCGTGCCAGGTTAAGGCGCTGTGCCATGCCGCGCGAGAATACGCCTGCTCGCTCATGGGCATACGCTGTCAGCCCTACACGGTCCAGCATACTCATAAGCTCGCCTTCTCCCAGGCCAAGTCCATGGGCTGTACGCCAGAATGCAAGATTTTCCAGCGCACTTAGACCAGGATAGAGAAAGGTGGCATGGCCTAGATAACCGAGACAGACATCTGCCCTATGCACTGTACCCCGGCTTGGACGGGCCAGGCCAGCCATGATGCGCATCAGAGTGCTCTTGCCCGCACCGTTACCCCCTACCAGCAGTGACACACTGCCCCCGCTCAGAGTGCAGCACACGTCTTTGAAGATAACCTTGACGCCATAGAGCTTGGATATGCTGTCCAATCTGAGCATGCCTACTCCGTCAGCGAATCATACCTGATGACGCTGCTTCACGACGACGGCGCAGGCCCAGCAGCGGTGCCAGACAGAGGATGGTTCCGCCTATCCACAGCCAGTTGACCAAAGGCTCTATGCTGACCTGCACATAGACCTGCATATCTTCATCTAGTCCCAACAGGGAAGCATAGACTTCATTACCCAGGCTCGGGATGACGTCCACTTCTGAAAATTGCATATTACCGAACTTGTCATAGATGCGCCGTTCCGGTGCCATGGCACCCAGCACTTCACCATCCTTGCGAATCTCCAGCCTGGAGGCAATATAGTCATAGCCGGGACGTCTGCCTTCGGCAATGTCCAGCAGAGTAACACTGTACTTTCCAACAGTCTTGGTGTCGCCCTTACCCATAAACAGTTCCTGCTCCTGAGTATATGGTCCGGAAAAGGCGACCCCCAACGCCATAAGGCCGAGGCCCAGATGCGCACCGACCGCCCCCCACCGTGAACTGCTGCGGCTCTGTTTACTACCCAGCAGCAGAACAACACCCAGAATGACGCCCAGGGAAGCAGCCGCCGCCAGCAGCGCTACAGGCTTGGTATAGCCCATGAAAAAAAGAACAGCGCCACCAGCCAGAAGTACGCCGAGCACAGAGAAAAAAAGGCCTCTGTGCCGCAAGCCGCCGTTCCAGCCAAGACAGGGGCAGACAGCAAGCATCAGCACCAGCAGGGCAGCCAGAGGCATACAGACCCTGTTATAGAAGTTAGCGTCCAGCCCCTGAGCATCAGTAGCCCACAGCTTGCTGATAACCGGCCACATGGTGGCGACCAGTATGATGACAGCCAGTGCCAGCAGAATCCAGGCTACAAGAGTAAGAAAACCCTCACGGCTTTCCAGACCGGCCAGATGTTCTCCCCTGGAAGGAGCAAGGCAGGTCACCCAGAAGGTGACAGCCAGCCCGGCCAGTACAAAAATAGTCAGGGGGGTGCCAACGCTGCCATCACCAAAGGCATGTACAGACTGTACTACACCACTGCGGACCAGATAGGTAGCAAAGAAGGCCGAAACCGTAGTCAGTGACATCATGGCTACGTTGACACGCCCCAGCTTGCCTCGCCTGTCCTCAATGATGAGGGTATGCAGGGCGGCCGTACCAATAAGCCAGGGAATAAGCGAAGCGTTTTCTACCGGGTCCCAGGCCCAGTAGCCGCCCCAGCCCAGTTCCATATACGCCCACCATGCGCCAAGCACGATACCTGCGGTAAGAAAGACCCAGGCCAGAATGATAAAGGGGCGCGTAATGCGAAACCAGGCTGCCTCCCTCTCTTGCTGACCAGCCAGAAGCTGCGCCAGCGCCAGGCAAGAGGGAACGGCAAAGCCGCCATAACCCAGGAAAAGAAGAGGCGGATGAAAAATCATGCCAGGGTTTTGCAAAAGAGGGTTCAGGCCATTGCCATCAGCCGGGGCAGGGCGCTGCATGACAAAGGGATCACTCCAGCAGGTCAGCACAAGAGCAAAAAAAGCCATGATACTGTAGAAAAACGTCCAGTGCCAGAGACGTGTGGGTGCACCGAGATTCTTTCGACTGCGCAGACAGCCAAAAAGGCTGCCGCCCAGAGCTACGGTCAGAGCCCAGAAGAGCATAGACCCGGGCTGTCCGGCCCAGAAGGCCGTCAGCCGGTAAAAAACAGGAAGATACTGATCTGTATAGCTTGCCACATAGACAAGACTGTAATCCTGCCAGTAAAGGGCATGCAGTAACATGGCTGATGCCAGCAGCAGCGCGCCGCTGATGAGCCAGTGGGCTTTTTCAATGACAGGCAGCCAGTCAGTACGCCCCTGCCAGAGCTGTAAAAGAGACATCCCTGCGCCACCAAGAGCGCAGAGCAGAGCAAGAAGTTGCATAGTGTAGGCAAAGACGTACATTGGGCTCCCCGGCAAAAAACGCCCCTGTCGGGGCGCGGTAACTAGGTGTTCTTTTCGCGGTTTTCTTTCTGATACTTGGAAGGGCATTTCGTCATCAGCGTCTTGGCCGCGAAATGGCCTTCAGGGCGCATACCACCCTCTACAATAACTTCGGCTCCAGCCTTAAATGTATCAGGGACAATACCCGTATATCTGACCAGTATGGTCTGACTGGCGTTGTCCTTGTCTTCAAGCTGAAAGGTCACGCCCGGTGCACCACTGTGCTTTTCGATACCTGCGCCCGCCACGGTACCAAAAAGACGTGCGGCGTTCAGCCTGTCAGGCGTAGCAGCCTTGGCCTCGGCTACGTTCAGAAAATAGACGCTGTTTTCTGTAATCCCGGAATAGGCCAGATAGCCTACACCGCCCAGAAAGAGCAGCAGCGCCACTATATAGATGGAAGTATTTTTTTTGCGGGCCATGACTTCCTCCTCTTATCGTTATGTCAATACATCAAATTCTACTTGATTTCGATTTTTCTGACAAGCTAATAATCACTTTTATTACTATTTTTTCAAGGATGGTCAGCCTGTGCCCGTCGGCTCAGGGCCTTGCGGCGTTCCCGTGCCAGGGCACGCAGGTCAGCCACATTATCACTCTCATCCATAATCTCACTACCAAGGATCTCTTCCATGACATCTTCCAGAGATACCACACCGGCCAAACCGCCATATTCATCCAGAACGGCGAAAAGATGGACGCGGGCCTTCAGAAACTCGCGCAGAAGTATATCCAGAGTCTGGCTCTCCTGTACGAAATGCATGGGTTTCATTATTTGTGAAAGCGCTGCGCCTCCCCTGCCCTGCTGCATGCAGCGGCCCAGGCTGCGACGCTCTACAAGGCCCACCAGATCTTCATTATCCTCACCGTACACAGGGATGCGGCTGAAGTGCCAGATACGCTGATCGCTGTATGCTTCGGCTACAGTCAGGGTGTCAGGCAAAGAAAAAACTACGATACGTGGGGTCATTATTTCATGTACCCGCTTCTGGTCCAGAGCCAGTATATTTTTGATGAAGCTTTCCTCATAGGGCTGAATGCGCCCGGCCTGACGGGAGAGGCTTGTGACAGCGCAGATGTCATCCTCTGTTATCTGTGGTTCTTTAGAAGGGGGTGAAAGCAGGCGTGTGAGCAGGCCGGTAAGCCAGAGTACAGGTCGTAGCAGCACAATGGCACACGCCAGGGGACGGGCCAAGGCAGAAGCAATGGGCGTAGCATAGGCTACCCCCAGCGTCTTAGGAACTATTTCGCCAAAAGCCAGGATGAGAATAGTAAAAAAAATGGCAAACAGGGCCATATGCTCTGCACCAAAGGCAGCCAGAAAAGCCGCCCCTGCTATGGTAGAGCCTGCTGTATTGGCTACCGTATTCAGGGTGAGAATGGCAGCGATGGGCTTATCGATCTCAGTACGCATTTTATACAATAATTCACCTACAGCGCTGCCTTTACGCCGTAAATGCTCTATGGATGACCAGGGCACAGCATAGAGCGCGGCCTCAGTCAATGAACATGTAAATGAAACCAAAACGGCTATGCCAACGGCTAGAGCAAGGGTAAGCATGTCAGGATGTCCTGCGCCTGTGATTGGAGTGACAGGCCTGTGGGCCTGGAAAAGAGCAAAAAATATAGCCTGTACCCTGCTGTTTGGCAATGAGGTACAGCGCTATCAAAATACGCCTGCCCTGCTGTGTGGCATTGCCCTTGCGACGGCTTTGCGCTATGTCTTTGCCATGGAAAAACAAGTATCATTCAATATATCTAAGGCTCCTGCCCCTGGTCAGGGCCATCGGTGTTATGCGGACATTCCCCTCAACGAAAAACTGAATCTCCTTGTTGACTGGCTGGAGGAGCACAAGGCCCAGCGCATTGTGAGCCTTGACCTGACCGGGCAGGGCGATTTTACTGATACCATGCTGGTGTGCAGTGCCGGATCCATGAGGCATGCTCAGAGTCTGGCTGATGGTGTCTCAGCCTTCTGTCATGAGCGCAATTTTGAATACCTGCGCATGGAAGGCTATGAGGTGGGCCAGTGGATACTGGTAGACCTCAACGACGTCATTATCCACATATTCATTGATTCCGTTCGGGAGCTTTACCGACTGGAAGAGCTCTGGGAACGGACGCCGCGGAAGCGGGAATCCCCTTGTGCGGAGGTAGAGGGATGACACCCACACTGCTTCTGATTCTTGACGGCTGGGGAATTGCCCAGCATGGTCCTGGGAATGCTCCGCAACAGGCCCCGACTCCAAACCTTGATGCCCTTATGGCCCGTTGTACACATAGTCGCCTTGAGGCTTCGGGGCGGGCCGTAGGTCTGCCTGATGGTTATATGGGTAACTCTGAGGTGGGGCATCTCAATATCGGTGCAGGTCGTGTGGTCTATCAGGATATGACCCGCATCGACATGGCTGTGGAGGACGGCTCTTTTACCACTAATCCGGCACTTTGTGACCTGCTGACTGCCGTCAGACAGAGTGGCGGCAGACTGCATCTGGCCGGACTGCTCTCAGATGGCGGAGTACACAGCCATATCCGCCACCTCCTGGCTCTGTGTGACATGGCCCACAAGGCGGGTGTGCCGGTGCGCATCCATTGTATTATGGACGGGCGCGACACCTCCCCGCACAGCGGTATTGATTTTGTACGTTTGCTGGCTATGCATATCAAGACCCAGCCGCAGGCACGCATTGCCTCGCTGGTAGGTCGCTTTTATGCCATGGATCGCGACAAGCGCTGGGAGCGTGTCAAAACCGCCTGGGATTTAATGGTGCACGGTCAGGGGAGCCCTGCTGATGATGCTGTGAGCGCCGTGGAAGCCTCCTACGCCGTGGATGTGACGGATGAGTTCCTCAGGCCCGTCTGCTGTGGTATGGACGGTGATACAGCAGGCATGGCCGACGGTGACGGGCTTTTTCTTTTCAACTTCCGCGCAGACCGCATGCGTGAACTGGCACAGGCTTTTCTGGATGCCAACTTCTCCGGTTTTGAACGCGGCCATGTGCCCGCCCTGGCAGGCATGGCATCCATGACGGCTTATGAAGCAAGCTTCCACATCCCGGTGGCCTTTCCCAAGCAGGCGCTTGCACTGGGCCTGGGAGAAGTAGTCTCACAGGCCGGCCTGCGTCAACTGCGCCTGGCTGAAACAGAAAAATATGCTCATGTAACGTATTTTTTCAATGGCGGTATAGAAGAGCCCTTCCCCGGCGAAGAGCGTATTCTTATTCCCTCACCGCGTGATGTGGCTACCTATGACCTCAAGCCGGCCATGAGTGCCCGACAGGTGACAGATACGTTTATGACGGCCTGGCAGTCGGGCCAGTATGATCTGGTCATCTGTAATCTGGCCAATGGTGATATGGTGGGGCATACGGGGGTACTCTCTGCGGCCATTGAGGCCTGCAGCGTAGTGGACGAATGTGTGGGGCGTATGGCTGCAGCGGTAGAAGCGCGCAACGGCCGCATGCTGATCATTGCAGATTATGGTAACTGTGAAGAAATGCTGACCCCGAACGGTCAGCCGCAGACAGCACACACAACCAATCCTGTACCCTGCATTCTTCTGGAGCCAGACAGTGACACCGTACAGCTTGAAAACGGCTGTCTGGCTGATGTGGCTACTACATTACTGGCCCTGTGGGGGCTGCAGCCCTCTACTGCCATGACCGGGCGCAACCTGGCCGGAGGCAGACAGCATGGCTGAACGTAAACGCCCTTTGACCCCGGTGCCTCCTGACGGCATGGAAATACTCTTTTTTTATCAATGTCCGCACTGTGGGCGGCATGTACCCCTGGTGAGCCCAACAGAGGCCCGGATGGTGCCCTGCGATGCTTGCGGTCAGGGCTTTCCCATCATTCCTGTTGATGAGCATGGTTTGCAGTATATACGCATCATGCTCGGAAACGGCAGGGCAGCGGCAGACCCAGATTTTCTGTAGAATGTCTCTTCCTTGACTCTGCACTGTTAAGGCCCCGCAATACTGCGGGGCCTTCTGCCTAGACCTGGATATTCAACTTTGTGCCTATACCCTGGGCTGCCAGGCCCTCTACGCGGGCAAGACTCTGCTGCATCTCTGCACCCTTGCCAAGACTTCCATTAATGACAGCCACCGTCATACTGGCATGGAAATCCATGGCCTCCTTGGTCACAGCTACACTCATAGCCATCTGCGTGTTGTCCATACCTGCCTCCTTGCTTTGACGGACAAAACCTTATATGCATAACGTCTTATCGGAAGGGTGCCATAAAACTTGAGAGATTGCCCCTGTCTGAGTACAAAGAGAACAAACAACAGGGTACATATGAAAAATCTTGATCAGACTAATAACGAACAGGCAGTGAGCATGCCGGTTCTGGATCGGGTAGTGGAACGTCTGTGCCACCCATCATCGCTGGACAGGGTATGGCATTGCCCGGCACACGGAGTAGCCATGCCCTCGCTGGACAGTCTGCGGGAAATCATGGAACGTCTTCGTGCGGCTCTCTTTCCCGGCTATTTCAGCACTATGCGGGTCAGGCGCGAATCTCTGCGGTATCACCTTTCAGCCAACCTTGACTCCATCTATCACAAGCTGGCTGAACAGATCTGGCGGGGACTCTGCTTTGCATGTGATGGAAAAAAAGCTGTATCATGCGATGCCTGCGAAAAACAGGGAAAGGAAACTGCTCTGGCTTTTATGGAACGCCTGCCGGAAATCCGCCGGCTGCTGGCCGGGGATGCTCAAGCCGCCTATGAAGGAGACCCCGCTGCCTCCAGCCCTGGTGAAGCCATTTTTTGCTACCCATCCATGCGGGCCATGCTCCATCACCGCATCGGGCACGAGCTTTATGCTCTGAAAGTACCGGTGATACCCCGCATCATCTCTGAGATGGCTCATTCCCGTACAGGCATTGACATACACCCGGGGGCAACCATTGGAGAAGATTTCTTCATTGACCACGGCACGGGTGTAGTCATTGGCGAAACAAGCATTATTGGTCGTAACTGCCGACTCTACCAGGGGGTGACCCTGGGGGCGCTCTCCTTCCCCAAAAATGCTGACGGAACCCTAACCAAGGGCATACCCCGACATCCTGTGCTTGAAGACAATGTGACTGTTTATGCAGGCGCCACCATTCTGGGCCGTATAACTGTAGGCAAGGGGGCCGTTATCGGAGGCAATGTCTGGATTACCAGTGATGTGCCTGCTGGAGCCCGTGTTTCGCAGGAGCGTCCCCATGCCTGAGATGGCCAGATTTTTTCTGCCATGTCTGCTTCTTTTGTGCTTGCTGACTCTCCACGGCTGTGCCGCTGATGTGCAGGTAAGGGCCAGAGGCCAGAGTGTCACCAGTGCAGGAGTCAGCAGCCGATAGACATGAAAAAGGCGGGATATCCCGCCTTTTTTCATGATCTGATTTCCCTAACGTTCGCAATCACCATGCCCGCCATGAGGGCGATGGCTACGGGGGCCGCGCTCGCAGTCAGAGGCTGGCCCGCGATCAAAACCATGGGCACGGCCCAAGGCCGGACAAAGTGCAGCGGGGATGCCCTGCTTTTCCAGCTCAGTACGGAAGTTGATACGCGCTACCGTCATCTTGCCGCGCAATTCGCCGATTTCACGCGAGAGAGCCTCCACCTTGGCCGTATCAGGGCGGGGACTGATCATCTGCGCCTCAAGCTCGGCCTTTTTGACCATCAGAGCCTGGCGCAGGCTCAAGGTCTTATCAAAATATTCCCTGGACAGTTTTTCCATGGCATCACGCTGCTCCTGTGAGAGCGATACCTCCTTGCGCGGACAATCTTTTTGAATGTCACCCTCAGGTTTGGCCTGTGCAAAATCAGCGCAAGCCAGAGAAAGGACTGCCAGCAAAGCCAGAGCGTTCATACGCAGTGTCATTTTTTTCATTATGAGCTCCTTTTGCGCTTTAGGCGCAGAGTTTAGTACTCTGAAGTACCATTGGAATTATACGTTAAAATAATCATCCTCCTGCAAGATGCAAGGGCCAGCGAACCACAGATATGCTCTACCTCCAAGCAGGGTAAGGCAGGCCGTTTTCCACAAAGAAAAATTGTTTTTTGCCGAATAAGATCTGCAAGCGGAACAAGGCGTTATCGGAAAACGGTGGGCCCACCTCCCCTATCCTCCCCTTTTAGGGAAAGTGACGAAAAAACGCTTGAACCGGCTTCAGGAAACTCCGTCCAGGGCAAAGGCGACATACGCCGTGCGATTGATAGGAGCCTGAAGTGCAGATTTCATCAAGAGCACGCAAGACTGCGATGCCGGATACATGACTGCACTCGATATCGTTTTTTCCTTGTCCAGCTCTGCTGGGAAATTTTCCTTGACACCGGAGAGCGGGATATACATGTCCTCTACCTCTAGGTCATATCCCTTGCAAGGGGCAGACATCTGTGGCAAAAAGATTCCATGATAACACCTTACGATGCGATTTATCAGGCTGCCGAGCATGTGGACCCCATTGTCAGGGAAGCGCACTATCACCTTGCATCCAGTGACGTCTATGTGGGGCCTAATGCCATGCAGATGGCAAACTTCCACCTGCATAACCGCAATATTGAGATGAATAAGATAGGTTTTGACCACTATTTCAATATTGTCACCTACCGGGTCTGACGTATTCTTGCCCTGTATTACAGAAAAAATGCCCCTGTTCCATGGAACAGGGGCATTTTTTCTGTTCTGAGCAGTATGCAGATTATATCTTGCGCACCTCGGCATACCAGGCTGCTGACTCAGTCAGCAAATTGTTGACACGTGCAGCTAGTGCCTGGGGATCCTTGAGGTAGCCATCCAGCAGAAGACTGGCGTCAAAGAGACTCTGGGTCATGTCGCTGAGGGCTTTGTCATTTCGATCAGCCTTGAACATACGCAGCATATTGCGCAGCAACGGGTGATCGCGGTTGACTTCCAAAGTCTTAACGGGCAGGGAGTCATCTTTCTGCATGACACGCATGAGTTTTTCCATGGAAGACGTCATACTACCGTCAGGCGATACCAGAACGGCAGGACTGTCGGCCAGACGGTGCGATACGCGTACTTCCTTGACCCTGTCGCCCAGGATGCTCTTCATGTGAGCCAGCAAATCATCGAAACTGGTATTGTCTTCAGCTGACAATGGCTGCACTGTGTCCTTTTCTCCTTCCTTGTCGGCAAAAGCGTCCAAGGCGTCATCAGCAGCGTTTTCCACCGCCTTGAACTCCCAGTCCTTATACTTGCCAAGGCCCTCCATAACGAATTCGTCCACTGGTTCGAAAAGATAGAGCACTTCGATACCTTTCTGTCGAAAGCGCTCCATATGCGGACTGAGACGTGCGGCCTCTCGGTTGGGAGCAGCCACATACCAGAAAGTTTTCTGCCCTTCAGGAGCACGCTCCATATATTCGTCCAAACTGGCCAGACTGTCAGCTTCAGGCAGAGCCGAGGTATTGAAACGCAAAAGGGCACTGATGCGCTCGCGGTTGGGGAAATCGTGATAACCCAGTTTGAAAATTTTGCCGTGCAGTTTCCAGAAGGCGACGTATTTCTCAGCATCGTTCTTAGCCATCTTTTCAAGATGGCCAAGGCTCTGCTTGACAATGACCTGATTGATCTTGCGCAGCAGTACATTTTCCTGCAAGGTCTCGCGTGAAATGTTTAGAGGCAGATCCTCGCTATCTACCACACCACGCAAAAAGGCCAGGTACTCGGGAATGAGTTCCTTATTGCGATGCTGTATGAGTACGCGGCGGGCATAAAGATCTAGCCCCCAGAAGTCGCGGTCAGCACCGAAAAAGTCCTGAGCGCTGTCGGGGATGTAGAGCAGGGCATTAAACTGCACCGGAGCATCCACAGAGATGTGCTGCACATCCAGAGGGTCCTTGTGATCATAGGTCAGGGCTTTGTAGAAGGCAGCGTACTGCTCCTTGCTGACACTGGTCTTGGGCTCACGCCAGAGGGCGGGCTGTGTATTGGCACGCTCGCCCTCCACATATATGGGGAAGGGCACAAAGGCCGAATGCTTGCGGATGGTGGATTCCAGACGGAACTTCTCAAGAAATTCTTCAGCGTCGTCCTTGATGTGTGCACGAATGACCGTGCCACGTGCTGGCGCGTTCTCCAGGGCTGCTTCTACGCTGAAGCTGCCCAGACCGTCACTGGTCCAGACATGGGCAGTTGCATCTTCATCGAAAGCAGGGCGAGAAATGACCTCCACTTCTTTGGCAACCATGAAGACAGAATAGAAGCCCACACCAAAACGACCGATAATGTTGGCGGCATCGGGTCTGGTACCCTCTTCGTCTGCAGCAGCCAAACCGGCCAGAAACTCTTCGGAGCCGGATTTGGCGATGGTCCCCAGATTGTCGGCCAGCTCACTGGCGTTCATACCCAGACCCGTATCGGCAATGGTCAGAATTTTGGCCTCCTTGTCAATGGAGATACGGATCTCCAGCGGCAGATCGGCTTCACGCGGATTTTCCCCCCGGTTGATACGAAAACGCAGTTTGTCCAGCGCGTCTGAGGCGTTGGAAATAAGTTCACGCAGAAAAATCTCGCGATTGGTGTACAGAGAATTTGTCAAAATATGCAGCACCTTGCGTACTTCTGCACGAAATTGCTGCGTCGTCTTGCCAGCTTCGGCCATGAGCAACCTCCAGAAATTATTGCTATAAAAATAATACATCATGTGCGGCAGTCAAGGTTTACGCCAGCAATAGCACTTGCCTCCAGCGGCGAGGCAAGCTATGGATAAACGCATCACTCAATGGAAGGAGTTCTTATGGACGACGTCTTATTGCTCTCGCGGCTGCAGTTTGCTGTGGCCGTTTTTTTTCATTTCATTTTCGTGCCTCTGACACTGGGGCTCTCCGTTCTGCTGGTCTGGATGGAGACTCTCTATGTGCGTACTGGCGACGAAATGTGGAAACGCCATGTCAAGTTCTGGGGCAGGCTCTTTCTGATCAACTTTACCCTTGGCGTAGTCACGGGTATCACACTGGAGTTCCAATTCGGCACCAACTGGTCTCGCTATTCGGAATATGTAGGTGATATCTTTGGTTCACTGCTGGCCATTGAGGCCACGGTAGCCTTCTTTCTGGAATCCACCTTCTTGGCAGTCTGGCATTTCGGCTGGGATAAGTTGAGCAAAAAGGCCCACTGCGCGTGTATATGGCTGGTGGCTTTGGCCAGCAATCTTTCTGCCCTCTGGATCATCCTGGCCAATGGCTTTATGCAGAATCCCAAGGGCTACATCATCAATGAAGTTGCGGGACGCGCCGAGCTGGCCAATTTCTGGGAAGTGGTCTTCAACGGTTTTGGCTGGGGAATGTACGCTCACACCATACTGGCCTCATGGGCTCTGGGCGGATTCTTTGTTCTGGGAGTCTCTGCCTGGCATCTGCTCAATGACAGTCATAAGATTTTCTTCCGCCGCTCCTTCAGGCTGGCGGCCCCCTTTACCCTGGTACTGACTCTGGCTCTGGCTGCGAGTGGGCACGAAGAAGGGCAAAACGTAGCCGAACATCAGCCCGCCAAACTGGCAGCCATGGAAGCCCATTGGGAAACTGGTACCAATGTGCCATTCTACCTCATGGTCTGGCCTGACGAAGAAAACGAGGGCAACAAAGTAGAGGCACTGGGCATTCCCAATCTCATGAGCTGGATCGCCTATGGCAATGCCAATGCTGAAGTCAAAGGCCTCAAGGACTTCCCCAAGGAAGACCGCCCGCCTGTTGCTGCCACGTTCTGGAGCTTCCGCGGCATGGTGGCTTTAGGCAGTCTGTTCATTCTGCTGGCCTTGGCCGCAACCTGGCAACGTAACCGAGACATGCCCCATGCCGGCCTACTCAGGCTACTGATCCTGAACATCCCTCTGCCCTATATCGGGCTGGGTCTGGGCTGGGCCGTGGCCGAAATTGGCCGTCAGCCCTGGATCGTCTATGGACTGATGCGCACGTCCGAAGCAGTATCGCCCGTGCCGGCCGGCAACGTTGCCATTTCACTCATCGCCTTCATCGTGGTTTACACGCTGCTGGGCGCTCTGGACATCTTTTTGCTGCGCAAGTACGCGCTCAAGGGCCCTGACGCCCAGGAGGCTTAATCACTATGCTGGAAACCATCTGGTTCATACTCTGGGCTTTACTCTGGGCCGTATATTTCGTCCTGGACGGCTTTGATCTGGGTCTCGGCTCTCTCCTGCCCTTCCTGGGCAAGAATGAGACCGAACGGCGTATCATGTATAATGCTGCCGGTCCGTTCTGGGACGGTAATGAGGTCTGGCTCATCTCGGCTGGCGGTGTGACCTTTGCGGCCTTCCCCAAGGCCTATGCAGTTATGTTCAGCGCTTTGTATGCCCCTCTGCTGATCCTGCTTTTTGCCCTGATCTTCCGTGCGGTATCCTTTGAATTCCGCAACAAGGTAGACAGTCCCGTATGGTGTACATTCTGGGATGGCGTGCATTTCGTCTCCAACCTCATACCCTGCATTCTGCTGGGTGTCGCCTTTGCCAACCTCTTCATGGGTATCCCCATCGATGCGCAGGGCGTCTATCACGGAAATCTGCTCAAGCTGCTCAATATCTATGGCCTGGCAGGCGGGGTTTTCTTCCTTGTCTTTTTCATGATGCATGGTGCCCTGTGGCTGACCATCAAGAGCGAGGGGCCGCTGCAGATTCGAGCCCTGACCATGGTCAATATTCTATGGCCTGTACTGCTGGGCCTGTTGATAATCTTCCTCGTGCTGACCGCTGTCTACACCAACCTTTTTGCAAACTATCTTGTATCGCCTGCTCTTTTCATTCTGCCGCTGCTAGCTCTGGCCGGGCTTGTGGGCGTCAAGGTTATGCTGAGGCGTGGGCAGCTCTGGCCGGCTTGGGCCTGTAGCGCAGCCTTCATCGTTTTTGTGACCTTCTTTGGCGCGGCTGGCATGTTCCCCGGCATGATCATCTCCTCCATTGATCCGGCAGCTTCAGTAACTGCCTTCAACGGTGCATCCAGCCCGCTGACCCTCAAGATCATGCTTGGCGTAGCCCTGGTCATGGTGCCCATTGTCTTGGCCTATCAGGTCTGGGTGTACAGGCTTTTCTCTGCTCCGGTGACTGCAGCTGACCTGAGTGACGATCACGCCTACTAGCAAAAAGAAAAATCAATCTTAACTTGATGGGGCCACTCCTTAAGGGTGGCCCCATTACGTTGCAAATATGGAGATATTGTAATGATACAGATGAACACTCGCACACTGCTTTCGGCAATTGCTCTGACTATGATCCTGACGCTTGGCATAAGCGCATGCACCAGCAGGACGCAGCAACCGCCGACCTTTGAGCAGCAGGAGTTGCAGAGAGCCAAGGCTCAGTGCCAGCTGGAGGCCAGCGACATGGTAGACGGCGGCGCGCAGAATTCTGAGAACCCGCTCTGGGCCAGCTATTTTGAGATGTGCATGCACCGCCTGGGTGTGACCGATGCCCAGCTGAAACAGATGTGGTATTGACCCTGGTGACGGGGGGATAGTTTGGGAGTATCTTGGGGGCTTTTTCTGGCGGCTTTTGCAGCGGCCACCCTTTTGCCCGCCCAGTCTGAGCTGGCTCTGGGGGCCCTGCTGGCCGCCGGTCACAAACCTGTATGGCTGCTGGTAAGCATGGCTACCCTGGGCAATACCCTGGGTTCAGCAGTCAACTGGCTGTTGGGGCGTACCTGTCTGCACTTTGCTGATCGAGCATGGTTTCCTATCAGGCCTGCCCAACTGGAACGCGCTGCAGGCTGGTATCACCGTTACGGCCGCTGGTCGCTTTTATTAAGCTGGGCTCCTGTCATTGGTGACCCTCTGACGCTTGCTGCAGGTATGCTGCGTGAACGCTTTGTATTTTTTATCCTCGTGGTGAGCGCAGCCAAGCTTGTTCGTTATCTGGTCGTAGCAGCAGCTGCCCTTTGCTGGAGCTGACACACGGCTGTCACAAAAACCCGGACCTGCGGGTCTTCTTCATCTTCACCCCCCTCCTGTTTCATCACTTCCAGATGCCAGCCAGTCGTGTGCCACAAGAGGGGCAGTTTCCGGCTCTGATACGACACTGTGTCTGCCAGCCCTTGCGCGCTATCACCACTGCCTCGCAAGAGGGGCAGAAGGTCGTACCGCCCAGCAGACTGGGCAGATTACCCATGTACACATAGCGCAGACCACTGTTACGGCCGATTTTCCAGGCTTCTTCCAGCTTATCCAGGCTGGTAGACGGATGATCAGCCATACGCCAGGCCCCATGAAAGGCCGAAACATGCCATGGCGTATCAGGCCCCAGTTCATCATAGATAAATGTAGCAATTTCTTGTAACTCTGCAGGGCTGTCATTACAGCCCGGGATGATCAGGGTAGTTACCTCCAGCCACCAACCCATGGCTCTGATGGTTTTAAGATTGTCCAGAACGGGCTGGAGGCGACCACCACAGTATTCCCGATAAAAATAATCATTGAAAGATTTGAGATCAATGTTGGCTGCTGTTACTCGACGCTGCAGAGCCTGAAGACAATCCGCAGACATAAAACCATTGCTTACCAGAATGACGCCCAAATCGTGCTCTCTGGCCTGTCCGGCAGCTTCGAAAAGCTGCTCAAAAAAAACAGTAGGCTCATTATAGGTAAAAGCCACACTGCGAGCTCCGTACCGTACGGCCATTTGCCAGAGATTGGCAGCCTTCAAACGTCTTCCGGGAAAAATACCGTCATCGACCAGTTGTGATATCTGACTGTTCTGACAAAAACGGCAGTGGAAGTTACATCCTGCGCTGCCCACAGAAAAGGTCATGCTCCCGGGCAGATAATGATAGAGAGGCTTTTTTTCCACAGGGTCAAGCTGAACGCTGGTAACTATATCGCCTGTCAGGGTGGTCAGGTCCCCGTTTCTATTGACGCGTACCCCGCATTGACCCTTCTGCCCTTTTTTCAGGCGACAGGCGTGTGCGCACAGACGACATACCGTCTGTCCGCCGGGCAACGGCTCCCAGAGCATGGCCTGCATGTCAGCGCCCTCCACCGGGGAATCCGCCCGGCATGCCGGGCCGCATACCGGGGGGCATAGGGGCTGGTGTACCGGGACGCTGAGGCTGCATGGCTGTGGGCGGCATGCCCGGCATGGCCCCTGGCGTCATCTGGGGTGGCATGGCATGCCCCGGATATTGGCCTGGGTACTGGACAGGAGGATAGGCAGGATGACGGCCTGGCCTGTGGTCTGGCCTGTGATCTGGCCTGAATCCTGGCCTGTGCCCCTGCGGATGCCGGTCTGAGCTGTCGCTGCCGTAGTAACCGTTACCCGACATATAGGGGGCATAGAGATTGTTTTGCCCTGGGGGCACCATCTGCTGTCGGGGCGCAATGACAGACGTGATGATATCACCGCTTTCCGGGTCACGCCAGGTACCGGCAAAACCGGGTATCATGCCATTGCTGTTATCAATATAAACATCACCGTTAACGACAGTAGACCCCTGATTATGCTGCCCTGGCGCTGTGCCGTACAGAGATTCTGCCTCTGTTGCAGCATGGCAGGCCTGTCCCCAGAAGAGCAGAGCAAGACAGATAGAGAAAAACATTCTACGCATACTACATTTCCTGTTTTGCATAGTATAACAGCTGCGGTGCAGCTGGTCCATGAAAAAAGAGGCTTGGGCTTCATGGAATTTTACTGTATGCTCTCATGAGAGAGGAGGAGCGCATGTCCAACGAGCGTGCAAAGGCCTACAAACAGGCCGGGGTGGATATTGAGGCGGGCAACGCCCTGGTAGATCGCATCAAGAATCTGGTGGCAAGCACCCATACCAGAGGTGTGCTTTCCGATATCGGCGGCTTTGGCGGCTTGTTTCGTCCTGATATCAGCGGCATGAGCGAGCCTGTGCTGGTCTCCTCCACCGATGGAGTGGGCACCAAGCTCAAGCTGGCCTTTGCCTTTGACAAGCATGACAGTGTGGGCATCGACCTGGTGGCCATGAGTGTCAACGACATTCTAGTGCAGGGGGCTGTTCCGCTCTTTTTCCTTGATTATTTTGCTACCGGCAAGCTGGATGTGGATACGGCCGCTACAGTGGTGGCTGGCGTGGCTGAAGGCTGCCGTCAGGCAGGCTGCGCCCTGCTGGGCGGCGAGACAGCTGAAATGCCCGACATGTATGCCCCGGGTGAATATGATCTGGCCGGCTTCTGCGTAGGCATGGTCGATAACGCCAAGCTCATTGACGGTGCCTCTATACAGGTGGATGACGTTATTGTGGGCATAGGCTCTTCGGGCCTGCACTCCAACGGCTATTCCCTGGCACGCAAGATTCTGGCCCAGAGCGGTCTCAAGGCTGACGATGCCTTTCCTGGTGCTGACGGGGCCAGTGTACGTGAGGTAATGCTTGCGCCCACCACCATCTATGTGGAGGCCGTACGTCATCTGCTGCGCGACATTAATATCAAGGGTATGGCTCATATTACGGGGGGCGGCTTTTACGACAATATCCCACGCGTCCTGCCAGCTCAGGTGGAAGCCCGGATAGATTTCGAATCCTGGGACATCCCACCTGTATTCCACTGGCTCAAAGATGCCGGAAGTCTTTCATGGCCTGAGATACTGCAAATATTTAATGGCGGTATCGGCTTTATTCTTGTTCTGCCTGCTGAACAGGCCGAGGAAACTGTCAGCCGCATCAGAGCTTTCAATCTCGGTGCCTGGCAAATCGGGCGTATAGCCCGCCGTGGCAGAAACAGTGAGCAGGTGAGTATTGCTTTTTAACCACTTCATAGCGTCGTAGGAGTACAACGATGAGCTGTCTGGGCAATATCCTCTGGTTTCTTTTGGGTGGGATATGGATGGGCCTGACCTGGTGGCTCGTGGGTGTGCTCTGCTTCATCTCCCTTATCGGTATTCCTTGGGGACGTGCATGTTTTGTCATGGGGCAGTTTGCCTTCTGCCCCTTTGGCAAAATGCCTGTAGCCCGCGATACCCTGACGGGACGCGAAGATATCGGAACAGGACCGTTCGGCACCGTGGGTAATGTCATCTGGCTTCTGCTGGCAGGTATCTGGATAGCTCTTTCGCACCTGACTTGGGCTGTGCCCTGTGCCCTGACCATTATCGGTATTCCCTTTGCCTGGCAGCATGTCAAGCTGGCGGGGCTGGCCCTGTGCCCCATCGGCAAGACAATTGTACCCGCCCCTGTGGCTGCGGCAGCAGAAGCCTCTGCCTGGCATCGGAATTGATGCACAGAGCCTATGCTGGTTGACCATCAAAAAATTCTATATGTCTATAGCCAAACTGTTTTGCTTTTATGTAACCAACCTCTGAATACGATACAAATAGTAAAAAAAGAAATAGCCTCTGGGCACCACAGAATGCCTTTTTCGGAACACTGCCCCGGATGTCTGCTGCCTGTGTTGAGTATTGCCGCCTGTGTATTCGTGCTTATCTCTGAGGCAGGAGGAGAGAGATACAGGGAGTATACACATGCGCCTTGCATCATCTATCTGTGCACTGCTTTTTTGCATCTGCAGTCAGCCCCTGCCGTGCTCTGCCACTGTGATTGCACAGGATGACGCCCGGCTTGTAAGAGTAGTGGCTCTCGCTCGGCACGGAGTGCGCGCTCCTACGCAGGACGCCTCAACTCTGTCTCTCTGGAGCACAAGACCGTGGCCGCAATGGCCTGTAAAACGGGCACACCTTACTTCACGCGGTGCAGAGCAGATCTCCTTCATGTGGGCACATCTGGGACGTACATGGAGTATGCTTGGACTCTGGGGGGCAGAGGATGGGGCCATGCCGCAGCCTGGCTCGGTCTTCGTACATGCCGATACAGATCAACGCACACGCGGCACAGCCGAGGCACTGCTGCGTGGCCTGGGCTGTACGCCAGACTATGCTGTCACAGCCCGGCAGCGTGACCCTCTCTTCCACCCGGTCAAGGCAGGTGACACAAATTTTGACGCTGCCCAGGTCATGACTGCACTCAGGGAGGCTCTTCCCTCCCTGCGGGCAGATATGCGCGCGCCTCTGGCCCGTCTGGACGCCATAGCCGGCCCTCTGGCCCCGGCCATGTGCCGCAGGCACGGTCTTGCACCGGGTTGCCGCCTTACTGATCTTCCTGATGCCGTATACCTGAGCTCCGATGGTCGTAATATCCGTTTGGAAGGGGCTTTGGGTATTGCATCGGACATGGCGGAAATCTTCTTGCTGGAATATGCACAATGGCCTGGACAAAACGCAGGCTGGGGGCAGGTGGATGAAAAGACTTTACAGTGTCTGCTGCCCCTGCACAGCACGGTATTTGACCTGATCAACCGTACCTGGACACTGGCCCAGGCACGCGGCACAGCCCTTGTGCGTGAAATGACAGCCGCTCTTGCAGGCCAGCATCCTGACGCTCGTGTCAATACCGCCTCCCTGACGGTCTTTGTGGGACATGACACCAATCTTGCCACAGCAGGTCGCCTGCTGGGCCTGCACTGGCAGGCAGAAGGCTACCCGGTTGATGATATCCCTCCGGGCAGTGTGCTCCTGCTGGAACTGTGGGAGCAGGCTGGCTGCCATACGGTACGGCCGCGTTTTGTTGCTTTGCCCCTGAAAATGCTGCATGCACCACTCAGCAGTTTGGAGGCCCGATCGCATCTGACAGTAGTCACAGCTGGAAAAGATATGGAGCTTAAAGAGTTTTTCAGTCTGACACATCAGTGCTGCGGCAGAGATATCTTTAGTTTGAAAGGGGAATGACCTTCCAGCAGCACAGAAGTTTGCCTCTGAAAGTCCCGCTCAGGACTTGCCAGAACGGCAAAAATGCAGGATTGTATTTTCTTCCCCACAGCAAAGGAGAGTTTATGGCAGGTTGCGTGCGCTATTCCGCGCCGGGCTGTATCGTGGAGTATATGGAAGGCAATGCCGCGCACATAGCCCTGGTGCTGGAGGATACAGGCGGACGCCTGCGCCTGCTCCTGCCCAATCGACGCGAGACGCGGTTGACAGCAGCACGTCTTCTGCCCTGGATCGGACCTCTCTATGCCGCTGACATAAGCAGGGAAGATGCTGTGCGCCTGCTGGAGAAGCACCGACAGACACGCGAGAATTTGGCAGTGGCCATACCTGTGCTGGAAGTGTGGGAGCTGGCACAGGGCGAAGTGCCCCAGGCCCGCGCCCAATGGTTTGCCGAGCTTTTTGTCAGCGAACCTGATGCCGATACCGTGGCTGCTTATGGCCGTGCACTTCTGGCCTGCAAAAATCATTTTCGTTTTCAGCCACCGGAATTCCAGGTCTTTTCCAGCGAAGAGGTAGAAAAACGCCTGGCTGAACAGAAAATCAGACAGGAACGTGAGGCCTTGAGCGCAGGTGGCGCGGCCTTTTTGCGTCTGCTCTGGGATGTGACTCTGAAAAAACGAGCCTTACCACCAGCGTCCTCTTCGGAGTATCCCCTTCCTGAGGTTGCCTCCCGCCTTGAAGATGTGCTGCGTGCTCGCATGGTGGATCCCGACAGTCAGGAGCATGAGGCGCTCTGGCGTCTTCTGGCCAAGGGTCTGCCAGATGTGCCGCACCTTCCGCTGCAGCTGCTTATAGCCTGGGAGCGTCTGCCAGCGCATTATAATTTCTGGCTGGACAGAGCCGACTATACTGCCGGGGATGACTGGTGGCGAGACTGTGCTGATGCAGTGGAAGGCTTGGCCAGACCTAATCTGAATGACCTGCCTTTGTGCGATCTGCCCTTTATCAGCATAGACAGTGCCTCTACCCGTGATGTGGATGACGCTTTTTATGTAGAAGTGCCTGACGGCCCTGACAGGGGCTTCAGCCTGACCCTGGCTCTGGCCTGCCCGGCCCTGTGCTGGCCTTTTGGCTCAGTACTGGACAGACTGGTTCTACGACGCGGTACCAGCATCTATCTGCCTGAAGGTACATGCCATATGCTGCCGGAATCTCTGGGCACTGAGGCATATTCTCTATTGGCCGGGCATGAGCGCCCTGCACTCTGCGTTCGAGTATCTGTGGATGGTCAGGGCGACATCGGCCCCTGTGAGCTCTTTCTTGCCAGAACACGCATAGCCGCCAATCTGACCTATCAGAACAGTCAGACCGTACTTGATGCGCCTGAAGACAGCCTGCCTGACAATGCGGCAGCAGCCCATGCCCGGGCCCTGCGTCAGGGGCTGGCGCTGGCCCGTCTGCGTCAGAGGGCACGCATAGCGGCAGGCGCTGTGGTCATGGACAGGCCTGATCCTGTCATCCGTCTGCATGGTACGGGTACAGAAATAAGAGTGGACATACAGCCGGACGATACTGCCCCGGACGCACAGATGCTGGTAGCAGAGATGATGATACTGGCCAGCGCTGCTGTGGCCCAATGGGCCAGAGAGCAAGCTGTACCCATGTTGCACCGCACACAGGATGTGGCCATTCCCCGTGAATATGCGGGCATATGGACAGCACCGCAGGATATGGCGCGCATCATGAAAGCGCTCATACCTTCGACCCTGGAGGTGCATGCACGTCCTCACGCTGCCCTGGGGATCGGGCGCTATACGCCGGTGACATCACCGCTCAGGCGCTATCCAGACCTGGTTAATGAAGCCCAGGTCGTGGCCGTACTGCGCACGGGTAAGCCGCGATGGAGTACAGAGGCTCTGACTGACCTGCTGGCTAGTCTTAGCCCGGTACTGGAGGCAGCAGGGCAAGTGCAGCGCTTTCGCCCACGCTACTGGAAGCTGCTCCATATCCGCCAGCAGGGAGACAAGGTATGGTGGCACGGCGTCATCACCGAAGAAAACGATAACTTTGTCACTGTCAGTCTGCCGCATCAGGGCCTTTTCGTGCGGGGGCGTCGCCGCCTGTTTGATGAAAGGGCCTGTGCAGGTACGGCAGTGCAGATACGCCTGGGCAAGGTGTATCCGCTATATAATGAAATACAGATACTGGAGGCCATCAGCCTGTAGCCGTGCGGCATACAGGTCTGATGCACCAGGTATACAAATAGCCCCAGCGGGCCTTTGGAGGAAAAATGATCTTTTTTGAAATATTCTGGGTGGCCTTGAGCTATGTGGCGGGCTCCATACCCTTTGGTCTGGTCCTGGCCAAACATTTCTGCGGTGTGGACCCGCGTGAAGGTGGCAGCAAGAGCATCGGTGCCACCAATGTCTCACGTTTGTGCGGCTTTCACTGGGGTGTCATGACCCTGATCTGCGATGTGCTCAAGGGCGCGGTGCCTGTCTGGGTAGCCATGCTGCTGGAGTTTTCGCCCCTGTTCGTCACATTGACTGCCCTGGCCTGCGTAGCCGGACATGTCTTTTCCTGCTTTCTGGGCTTCAAAGGCGGCAAGGCCGTGGCGACCACCATCGGTGTCTTTCTGCCCCTGGCCTTTGGTCCCCTCATCGGTGCCTGTGCCATCTGTCTGCTCGTCATCTGGCGTTCGGGCTTTGTGTCTCTGGGCTCTCTCTGCCTGGTGGCTGCCCTGCCCGTGCTGCTCATGATGAGCGAGGCTGCCATCTGGGCGCCTCTGGCCCTCATCCTCATGGCTCTGGTGGCTTGGCGTCACCGTGAAAACATCTCCCGGCTCCTGGCCGGAACAGAAAAATCTTGGCAGAAAAGCAAGCATAAGGAGTAAAGGTTCTCATGGATTTCCCATCCTCTTCCCATCAGTTCCCGACCTGGCGAGGTCGTATGGAATATGTCTGTCTGGGCTGTGGAGCACGTTATCCCGGCGACAGCCTTCTTTATACATGCCCGCAGTGCAAGGGCGTCTTTCTGCTGGAGAGTCTTGATTTCGACCAGCTGAAGACACGCAACGGGGCAGAGTGGCGCGCGCTTTTTGACGGGCGTGCAGGCAGCCGCGTGACAGCCCTTCGGGGTATTTTCCGCTATTACGAACTGCTGGCGCCGCTGCTGGAGGAAGAGGATATCGTCTATCTTGGCGAAGGGTTGACCCCCATTGTGGAAGCATCGCCTGTGCTGCGCAATGCCGTGGGCCTGCCCTTTGCCTACAAGAATGATGGTCAGAACCCCAGTGCCTCTTTTAAAGACAGGGGCATGGCTTGCGCCTTCAGTTATCTGAAGTGGCTGTGCCGCCGTAATGCGTGGGATGAGGTGCTGACTGTCTGTGCCTCAACAGGCGACACGTCGGCAGCAGCAGCCCTGTATGCCGCTTATGTGGGTGCGCCCCTCAAGAGCGTGGTGCTGCTGCCGTACGGTAAGGTGACCCCGCAGCAGCTTTCGCAGCCCCTGGGCAGCGGGGCCACCGTGCTGGAACTGCCCGGTGTCTTTGACGACTGCATGAAGGTGGTGGAGCTGCTGGCAGAAAACTACCGCGTGGCCCTGCTCAATTCCAAGAACAGCTGGCGTATTCTGGGTCAGGAATCCTATGCCTATGAGACAGCCCAGTGGTACGGATGGGATACGGGCGGCCTCTGCCTCTTTGTGCCCATCGGCAATGCCGGTAATATCACGGCCATCATGTCCGGCTTTCTTAAAATGCTGGATCTGGGCATCATCAGCCAGCTGCCGCGCATCTTCGGCGTGCAGTCCGAACATGCTGACCCTGTCTGGCGCTATTATGCCGCCCCTGAGGGCCAGCGCCAGTGGCAGCCGGTAACCGTGAGCCCCAGCGTGGCCCAGGCTGCCATGATCGGCAATCCGGTCTCCTTCCCCCGTGTGCGGCATCTGGCCGAGCGCTTTACAGCCCTGGGAGGCGAAAAGGCCTTTCAAGTGATTCAGGTGACAGAACAGCAGATCATGGACGCTATGATTCTCGCCAACCGTTATGGGCATATTGCCTGCACTCAGGGAGGCGAATGTCTGGCCGGCCTGTGCAATGCACTGGAACAAGGCCTGATCAGCACAGAGGAGCACGCTGTACTGGACGCCACTGCCCACAGCCTGAAGTTTGCGGGCTTCCAGGACATGTACTTCAATGACGGCTTTCCGCCCGAATACGGAGTAACTCCCGAGCCAGGCCTGGCCAACCGGCCAGAGCTGCTCCTGCCGGAAGAAGCCCGTCAGGGTAAGGAGGTTGTCGAATTCGCCCGGCTGGGCGCCGAGGCCGTGGTGGAGCGCCTGAAACTGCAGAAGAAATAGCAGCAGCCTTTTCCGCAGGGCTGATACGTACAGGGCCGGATATTACCACCAGGTAATGTCCGGCCCTGCGAGCTTTTATACGTATTCAATCCGACCAGAGCGGTAACGTAAGGGTTTCCAGTGGCTCACTTTGAAAAAAAGGCATTTTTATTACTACAGTTGCAAATTATGCTATTTTCATTATACTCTGGTATATGAGAGAGCACAGCGAAAAGCCAGGCAGTCTTATCGAAGGCTGGCAAGATGTTTACGCTGAACTTTGGGGATATTTTGGCCCATGCTTTCGACGAAAAGACACTCGTAACCATGCCGAGCGGTACATTCGAGGACTTTTGGGGCAAATAGAACGTAAAAATGGATGGCAAATGGCGGAATATCTGGGGGATAAATCTCC
>JAFQNG010000017.1 GCA_017396005.1 Desulfovibrio sp. | reverse complement strand
GCTTCCAGCTGGCGCTCAAGCTCGGCTATGCGGGCGCGCTGTCGTTCCACCTCCACACGCAGGTCGCCGTTCTGGCGAAGCAGGGCAGCGTTTTCATCGGCGAGGTGGAGGCAACGAGCCATCAGGTCTCCGCCCAAAACCTGTGACATGTCGCAGGCTGTATTCATTGTGGTGTTAGTAAAATCAGGCGGTTGGGCTGATTCGGGTTCTGAAATCTGCGACATGCCGCAGGCTGTAGGTTCTTCGTGGGGCTTCCCTATCCCCATTAGCAGCCAATGAGCATCTACTTTATATAAATCGCATATGCGATACAGGATATCCGCATCTGGAATTCGTTGCCCCTGTTCATAGAGAGAATAGCTAGATTGGCTAACCTTAAGGCTTCGTGAAAATTCTTTTTGGGTAGCTTTCCCACGGGCAATTTTTAGTCGTTCCGCAAGAGTGGTCATGCGTAATCTCTTTCAAAATTTTTTCTCGAAAATATCTCAAAAAGGATTGACTATATTTTTCAAACGGGATATTCAATCCTTAACGGCAACCGCCACAAACCACCACCTCCCCATACAGGAAAGCGGGGTGAGGCACAAGTAGGACAAGGAGGTTCAGGAATGAGAAGAAAGCATGCCCGCACAGCAGAAGACGCCCGCAGGGAGCTGGCACACCAGGGCATCACCATTGCGGCCTGGGCGCGGGCCAACGGCTTTCCGGTGCGCGCCGTACAGGAAATCCTCCGGGGCAGGTGCAAAGGAAAGTACGGCGTGTCGCATGACATCGCGGTGGCTCTTGGCCTGAAGGAAGGAACGATCAGCGAGCAGGCGCAGGGGGCGGCGTAATGGCCGATTCACTGACAGCGACAGCAGCGGATATTCTGAAAATGAGAATGGCGGCCTGCTGGGATGCACACCGCCATCAACATAAGAAGAGAGGACTTCTCATGAATGAAAAATTTTTTAGCAGAACTATGATGGAAAGGCAATACAGCAGCCCGCTGGCACATGACCTTGAAACCTGCGCCATCTACTTGGCGGATCTGGCCGGTCGCGTGGGACGGGAAGAATGGCAGCTCATCAGCGCGATCCGGCAGCAGATCCTGGCCGTGGCAGACGTGACGGAGGGACTGCTGATCCCTGATCAGGTGGAGGTGTAGCCATGCGGCTCTGTAATCCCGATTGCCTTATAGAGTGGCGCAAGGTGGAGCCTCCCAAATTCAAGAAGGACTATCAGGGCAAGCTGCTGCAGGTGGAGGCCTTCACGCATTATGGCTATGAGGGAATCAACCTGCCGCCCGACGGGTCTGTGTGCGAGATCACCGGACGCGGTAACGATTTTGGCGGTGGCGAGTTCAAGCTGACTCTGGCATGGCGTTGCCCCTGCTGTGGACGGGAGCACCAGCAGTTCGTCAAGGAAAGCTGGCTCGCAGAGGGCAAGGCCCACTTTGTGGAGCCGGTCGGCCTGGCCGACAATACGCAGGCTCTGGGCGAGGATCGCCCTGCAGTCATCTATCTTGCCACCTCGTACAGTCACCCGGAAGCTGCCAAGCGGGCCGCCCGTGCCCAGCTGGCCTCACAGTGTGCCGGATGGCTCATGGGCAAAGGCTGGCCCGTGCTTTCCCCGCTCTCCATGGGCCATACCATCTGCAGCGAATACCCTGACCTGGAGGCAGATTTTGCAACCTGGCGCGAACCCTGCCTGCGCATGCTGGAAATGAGCGATGCCGTGGCCGTGCTTTTGCTGGACGGGCTGCGCGAGAGCAAGGGCCTTTCGGCAGAAATAGACCATGCCCGCAAGCTGGGCATACCCCTCAATCAGATCAAGCTGGGAAGCAAGGAAGACGGAGAGCCTTTCGAGGTGGTGCCCAATCCCAGATGGTGGAGGTAG
>JAFQNG010000016.1 GCA_017396005.1 Desulfovibrio sp. | reverse complement strand
CTTTTCGTCGAAAGCATGGGCCAAAATATCCCCAAAGTTCATCGTAAACATCTTGCCAGCCTTCGATAAGACTGCCTGGCTTTTCGCTGTGCTCTCTCATATACCAGAGTATAATGAAAATAGCATAATTTGCAACTGTAGTACTAAGGATTGGCGCAGAATTGCCACGCGTTATGACCGTTGTGCCCATACATTCTTTTCTGCCATTTGCATTGCTGCCATTGTTATCTTTTTTATTTAATGAGTCCTGAGTCTAGATGCGTCTGCCCAGGCCGTTCCCATTGTTTTTCTTGACATCATCATCGCTATCAGGCATATATAGATTCGCGTTGAGGCTGTCGCTCAGTTGGGAGAACGCTTGAATGGGGTTCAAGAGGCCGTCAGTTCAATTCTGACCAGCTCCACCAGATATTTCAAGGGGTTATGGTGAAAACCGTGACCCTTTTTCTTTTTAGATTACTGTACAATAGGTAGTATGATGCAAATACGAAAAATAATTGAACAAGATAGATCTGCTGTCATTGAGCTAATGCGTATATTCTATTCCTCGGACGCTGTTTGGACAAATAGTTCTGAAGAAATATTCAACAATAATATAGATGCCTGTGTCAGTGACTCTGTACATACAGAAGGCTATGTCTTTACACAAGAAAAAAATATCATAGGCTATGGTATACTTGCCAGATCATATTCAACAGAATTTGGCAAGCCTTGTGTCTTGATAGAGGATATTTTCATTCTTCCAGAATACAGAGGTAAAAGCCTTGGAACTCATTTTATTCAGGAAATCCGCAGACAGTTTCCAGACTCCATCCTGAAAATTGAAGTTGAAACGTACAACAGACAGGCGCTGGCAGCATACAAGAAAAATGGCTTTATTTCATTACCCTATACAGAAATGGTATTATTGCCTGACTCTCAACCTTTAAAGAGGTAGCCATGCCCGACATCCGTTCTCAATATACTGATAGCCTACACTTCTACGGCAAGCACAGTCCGCACGATCTGGCCGCGATGTTCGGCACCCCGCTCTATATCTATAATGAAAGTATTCTGCGCCGTGCCTGTCGTGAGATGAAAGGGCTCTCCAGCCATCCTGGCTTTGGTGTCAACTACTCTGTCAAAGCCAATGCCAATCCGGCTCTGTTACGTATCATGCGTGAGGAAGGTCTGGTAGTGGACGCCATGAGCCCCGGCGAACTCTTCATGAACAAACTTGCTGGCTTTACTGCTGCAGAGATACTCTACATTTCCAACAACAATTCACAGGCAGAGCTGCAAAACGCCCTGGACAACGGCCTGCTGGTCAGTGTGGACTCCATCTCACAGCTGGAAAGTTTGGGCCGTATCAACAGTGGCGGTAAGGTCATGGTACGCCTCAACCCGGGCATCGGCGCCGGGCATCATGCCAAGGTCATCACAGGAGGCAAGGACACCAAGTTCGGCATTGATCCCAACATGTTATCTGTTATCTTCTCTCTGCTAGAGAAATACAAGATGACGCTGGCTGGTGTGAACCAGCATATCGGTTCGCTTTTCATGGAGCCAACAGGCTATCTTGAGGCAGCCCGTATCCTGCTGGGCATGATAGCATCCTTCCCCAGCCAAGTGCTGCACAAGCTGGAGGTCATTGACCTGGGCGGCGGCTTTGGCATCCCCTACCGTAAGTATGATGGAGAAGCCCGACTGGATATGGTACTGCTGGGTACAAGCCTGCATGAACTTGTGAGTTCCTGGGCTAAACAGCACGGTTATACCGGGCGTTTTCTGGTGGAACCAGGACGCTATGTAGTTGCCGAGTGTGGCATTTTGCTGGGCAGTGTGTATGCAGTGAAAAACAACGGCAGCAGACGGTACGTGGGCACGGATGTGGGACTCAATGTGCTGATGCGTCCAGCCATGTATGATTCCTTCCATGATATCGAGATTTACCGTGGTGCAGAGGCTCTGAATACCACAGAGCCTCTACCGCAGACCATAGTAGGCAATATCTGTGAAAGTGGCGACATACTTGCCAAAGATCGCATGCTGCCTGAAATACATGAGGGTGATATACTGGGCATACTGGACGCTGGGGCCTATGGTTTCAGCATGGCCTCAACCTACAATCAACGTCTGCGTCCTGCAGAGGTGCTGATAGGGTGCGATGGTAGTGCACGCCTTATCCGCCATCGGGAAAAACTTGAGGATCTGGCAGCCTGTCTTGAAGTATAGCTCTGATACAATACGGCAGGAAATGCAGCCTCCTGACCTTAGCACATCGCCTGGCGCTATCTGGCGACTGACCTGGCCCCAGATGCTCATGATGTACATCGTTTTCTTCATGGGCTTCATGGCCGTCTGGGTGGCAGGGCAGATAGGTGCCGATGTACAGGCCGCTCTTGGCATGGTGACGCAATGTTCCATGCTGCTCATGGTGGTCATCATGTCCATTGCCAGCGGAGCTACGGCAGCAGTCAGCCAGTCCATGGGGGCTTCGCGCCTGCGCCGTGCCTGCCGCTATATAGCGGCTACTGTCATAGGTAGTATGGGGCTCGGCCTGCTTATGGCCGTGTTCGGCTTCTATTTCGGTCAGGATATTCTGAAGCTGCTCAGTGTACCGGTAAATATCCTGCCAGTGACCGAAGATATCTGGCAGGTGAATATGCTGGCCCTGCCCGCACAGTATATCTATGCCGCTACAGGGGTCATGTTTAGAGCTACCCGGCAGGTCATGCCCCCCCTCTGGGTGGCGGGTCTGGTCTGCACAGTCAATTTCTTTGCCTGTCTGGGCTTGGGACTTGGATGGTTCGGCATGCCGGTCTATGGTTATATGGGGCTGGCCTGGGCCAACTTCTGTGCCCAATGCCTAGGGGCTATCTGCAATTGTCTTCTGCTGATCCGCTCCGGCTATCTGCGATGGGACGCTCTGCCAGCTTTCCGTTGGCTCAGGTCAGCACTACCCTATCTCATCAAAGTGGCCCTGCCTGCAGGGACAGCGCAGATAGTCTGGCAAAGTGGCTATCTGATGCTTTTCGTTCTGGTAGGCACGCTGCCGTACGACAGCGTCGACGCGCTGGCCGGGCTCACTGCCGGTCAGCGCGCTGAATCGTTGCTTTTTTTACCAGCCATGGCCTTCCATATGAGCGCTTCTGTACTGGTAGGCAACTGCCTTGGTGCCGGCAAGACAAAGGAGGCCAAACGTGTGGGGCTGCAACTGGTAGTTATGTCTTCTGCGGGTATGAGCCTCATAGCCTCACTGCTCTGGCCCTTTCGACAGGATATAGCAATGCTGCTCACGCAAGATATGGGGGCACAGGCTCAAATCGTCAGTTACCTGACCTATAATATGCTCTCTACACCGTTTTCAATAGCCAGTACGGTCATGTGAGGCATCATGCTCGGAGCGGGGGCTACACACTACAATCTTATGATTTACGGCGGCTCTTTCTGGCTGGTGCGCCTGCCGTTGGGCTGGCTGCTGGGTCATCATATCTGGCAATCGGCATCAGGGATTTTCGCAGCAATGCTGGTGTCTCAGTGCCTGCAGACCTGCATCATGCTCCATGTAGTCCTGCGCTGCAACTGGGCCCGTTTTGCCATGCGTCGGCAGCGTCAGTAACCCGCGATATGGACCAGCTTTGATGATGCCAAGGAGAATTTACATGGATGAATCTTTCTTCACACCCGTTACCCTGCGTCAGCGTGAGTTATTCTATGCCCGCTGGGAGCAGACGCCCCGCCGCTCACTCGACTATACTCTCGCCAACCTCTGGGGCTGGCAGGAATATTACGGACTGGAATGGTGCTTTGACGATACGCTTTGCTGGATTCGACAGACGAAACCTGCGCCTGTGCTCTGGGCCCCTGTGGGGAACTGGCATGCGGCTGATTGGCAACGTCTGCTGCCAGCGCTTTGCCAGGGGAGGACGCTCTTCATTCGAACACCGGAAGAGTTAACCAGCATCTGGCAAAAAGCCTTGCCAGGGCAAACGAACATAGAGGAAGATCGCGATCAGTGGGAATACCTTTACAGGCAGAGCGACCTGGCGCAGCTGCCCGGTAATCGCTATCACAAGAAAAAAAATCATTACAACAGCTTCGTCAAAGCCTATGGAGAGCCGGAATATCACTCCCTTGACGACAGTATGGCTGAAGATGTTCTCGCCGTACAGGATGACTGGTGTCAGTGGCATGAATGTGAAGATTCCCCATCGCTACGGGCTGAAAACGAAGCCATTAATCGCGTCCTGTCACATTGGGACATGTTTGAAGGTCTGTGCGGCGGCTCCCTCTATGTGGAAGGTCGCATGGTAGCCTTCAGCGTTGGAGAGCGGCTGGATAAGGACAGCCTGGGCATACATTATGAAAAGGGACTCAACGGCTTTCGTGGCATCTATCAGACCATCAACCGGGTTTTCGCTCAAAGGGAAGGCCCTGGACTGGAATATATCAACCGGGCGCAAGACCTGGGAGAAGAAGGACTACGGCAGGCCAAACAAACCTATCTACCAGTGGATTTTCTTCGTAAATACAGGGTATGGATCACACTGGACTGATACGACTCTCCTTATAAGGGGGCCTTGCGGCCCCCTTATGTCTGACTCATGCTGCACGCTTTGCGGCATGCATATGGCGCAGCCAGTCATACCAGGCTTCAAGCCCCTGTCCGTTGCGACAGGAAAGCTCAAAGATATCAATATCCCTGTTCAAACGCGAGGCAAAAGCTCGCGCTCGGGCCATATCAAAATCCACATAGGGTAATAAATCCGTCTTATTGAGTACCAATGCTCTGGCCAAATTGAAAAGCAGTGGATATTTCTCCGGCTTGTCGTCTCCTTCGGCCACACTCAAAAGGGCTACCTTGGCGTCTTCACCACAGTCGAACTCCACCGGACAGACCAGATTGCCCACATTCTCAATAAACAGAATATCCAGACCATCAAGGTCGAGGCTGTCCAGAGCCGTAAGCACCATATTACTGTCCAAATGACAGCCGCCGTCAGTATTGATTTGCACAGCCTGCGCACCAGTGGAAGCAACGCGACGTGCGTCATTGTCAGTTTGCAGGTCTCCCTCAATAACCGCCATTTTAAATTCTCTGGCAAGATCTTTCAGAGTACGTTCCAGCAGAGAAGTCTTGCCAGCCCCAGGCGAGCTGATCAGATTGAGCGTCAGTATACCGCGCCCAGCAAGCTGTCGCCGCACATGGGCAGCCATTTTTTCATTGGCTTCCAGTACATTGCGTACTACTGGGATTTCCATGCTGTTCTCCTTGATATTTTATGGGCTAACTGGCCTGAATACGGCTCAAGATCAGTTCCTTACCCTGCTCCACAGTATGCCCGAATTCCTCTCCACAGCTGGGGCAGGGTTGCCACAATGCCTCCTGCCCTTCTCCACCGAAGCTCGTGCCGCAAAAAGCACAACGAAGGCGCAGAGGGATGCAGACCAGCTCCAGGCGAGCCCCTTCATGCGGAGTATCCCTGATCAGGGCTTCAAAACTAAAATGAAGAGATTCCGGCACTATGCCTGCCAGAGCGCCGTATTCCACACGCACCATGTCAAGACGGCTGCATTGCTGCCGCTCCATGGCTTCCTGAGCCAAAGCCAGGATATTTTCTGCAACTGCCATTTCGTGCATTCCTCATGCTAGCCCAAAGCCCGCGCCGCGTAAAGGCCATCAGGAGAATCTTGCCATTCGGCGTAAATAATGTACATTTTGCACATGCGTCCTCCCAAATACATAGGTGTCTACTCACACCATCAAAGCAGGCATACTGAAAAAGGGAAAAGCCTTTTCTTCGTCTGGGAGAAAGCCGAAGGCGGCCATATCATCCAGCAGGTGGACAGGGCTTTCCAGCCCAAGGGAGAACCCAGACATACCAGTGCTGAAGAACTGGCCCAGAACTTCCAGCCTCAGCCGGAGCTGCTTGCTGTACCTATGGGTAGACATGATCTCAATGTCATGCCTCCTCTGCCCGGGCAGGGTAAAAACATCTTTTCTCCTGTTGAAACCATTACAGAGCCGGGTAACGCCCCTTTACATCCGGGAGCAGCAGATAACGAGAGGCCCCCTGATAAGGTTGAAACTGCACTACGCGAAAATTTCCGCAAGGCCTTGTTGCGCCTCAAACGACCGAGAGAGCGGCAGGCCGCTATTCTTGCCCTTGAGCAGCTGGCCTCGGTCTCTGAAAATATCACTGCAGCCCACAAGCATATGTTTCGTGATTTCGGCGTCAAGCTGCGTCAGAGCAATATGCCAGACCTGGCACTGCTTTTCGGTAAACGTGTCCTTGAGATGGCCCCAAATGACGATCACGCACATTTCAATCTCGCGCGTATCCTCTGTGTACTCGGTTCATACAATGAAGCTGTCAAACATATCCGTGCCGCCATGCGTATTGATACTAAAGAGCCCATCTATTCCCGAATGCTGGACCATATCCACAAGGAGAACAAACGCAGCCAGTCCCGTTCCCGGCGCTTGCGCCAGGGCTGAACACAGTATGGCAGGAGCTTTTTGATATGAATAAAATTTTTATTGGTATTTTCATAACAGTCATCCTCCTGGGTGTAGCACTGATCATGCTTAGTGAACGCCTGGAACGAAAACCCGGGCCACCACCGGTGGGTCTGTCTATGTCTGCAGACTCTTCCCCGGCAGTCACTGTACCAGAGCCTCCTGCTGTACTGATACCAGAGGCTTTCCTGCCACCACTGCCTGTCAACGATGAGCCTGCGATGCCGAGCATCGTCCAGCAGGAGGCCATATTACCAGCAAATGGAAATCAGCCTCTTCCAGCACCTGCTATCCCTGAAGAAATACCGGCGAAACAAAGCACCGTTCCCCCGGCAATACAAAATCAAGAAACAGTTCAACCCCATATAGTAGAGCAGGCAATTCCTCCTCGCCCGGAGAAAACAGGCAAAGTAGAGCAGCAACCCACAGCCAAACAGGCTGAGAGCAAAAAAAATTTGCCAGATAAAAGCAAAACAGAAAGCAGTAAAGCCACTACCCCAGCCTCAAGAGCAATACTGGATCGTTTTGTGGTCTTTGCTCGTGATGGTGGAGCCACAGTGCGCATGACCGGCAACGGGCCCATCAGCTACAATTATATGAACCTCGACAATCCCCCCAGACTTGTCATTGACCTGAATGGTGACTGGAAGATGACGCCCCCAGGCGTTCCCGCTAATGCTTTGGTCAGCAAGGTTCGTGTGGGTAAGACGCAGGGCAAAAGCCGTGTCGTTATCGACCTTAAAGAGAAGCCCCGCAGGCTGCGTATGGTGCATTCTGACGACCGTAAGAACCTGGACGTACGCCTGGATCAGTAGTTTTACTGACCTGACTTATAAACAACGCCGCCCCAGGGGCGGCGTTGTTACAGCAATAGGTCTTGCCTTCTAATTCTCTTCACTCAGACGGCGAAAGGATTTCTTGCCCGCACCACATACAGGGCAGCGCCAGTCATCGGGTAAATCCTCAAAGCGGGTACCTGCGGGGATTTTATGACGCCTGTCACCACGGTCCGGATCATACACATAACCGCAATTGACCATCTGGCAACGCCACATATTTTCAGCTTCAGCCATATTTCCTCCTATGCGTCTGTACCAGTGCCGGTGACAAAACCCTTGGAAGGCCCAGTACTGGAGGGTGTGCCAGCAATCTTGGCCAGATAGGTGGCCCCCAGATTCCTGATATGCCCGGCGGTATTGTCATAATAATTCATATGGGCCTGTTCTTCATCAATGATGGTCTCAAAGAGACGGGCAGAAATGATGTCACCCGCATCCATACAGACCTTGATGAACTGATTGTAGGCGTCAATAGTGGCGTCTTCACGGGCTGCGTCATTTTCATAGATAGCCAGGACTTCTTCGCCAGTCTTGATCTTGCCGTCTTTCTCTACTGTGGGTTCCCCGCCCAGTTCTTTTACGCGCTCAGCAAAGCTCTCTGCGTGGCGCATTTCGTCAATGGCAATAAGTTTCATCTTGGCCGCCAGTTCACCGTAATCCTGGTCGTCAAGGTTATAGTGCTGATTCATGTACTGATGGATGGCGAAGAGCTCCATGCTGCGGGCTTTGTTCAATACCTCAATAACCTGGGCTTTACGCTCCTCTCTGCTGGATACCATATTTTGCTCCTTACAGGTTTTAGAGTGGTGTTAGTTGACAATAATGCTCCTGCTCAAAAAGGCAAGGGGCGGCTAAATACCGCCCCACTGCAGAATTTCTGTACGACAGATCACTCACTGCAATTCCTGCTGCCGCGCAGCGCAATCATCACATATACCATCAAACTCCAATCGCGCATCATGAACAGAGGTAAAGCCTTCGACACTCAGCCCGTCAAAGGCGGGGGTGTGTACAGGAGGAATCACATCGCCAATACGACCGCAGCATACGCAACGTACATGTTGATGATGCGCAAGATTTCCATCGAAACGCTTGATGCTGCCTGCAGATTCCAGTCGACGAATCTCACCACTGTCAGCAAGAAAATCAAGATTGCGGTACACTGTGCCCAGGCTGATACGCGGCAAATGCTCACGCACGATACTGTACAGCTCGTCAGCAGTGGGATGGCTTTTGGTTTTCCGTAATTCTTCCAAAATCACGGCGCGCTGTCGTGTCATTCTGGTTTGGACTTGAGACATGTTTTCTCCAATGTTTAGGAAATATTACTGTTAACAGAGCAAGCTGTCAAGTCCATTGAGCCTGAAAAGGCTTTCTTTCTGGCTGCATAGTGCAGGAGAGGAAGCAGTGGAACAATTCAGTAGACAGTTCTAAAAAAAGCGGCTATGCGAGAGGTATGCCGTATAGTCAAGTGATAAACCCCAAGCCATTGCCTGATTGTCCGATGCAGATTTTGTTATGGCATAGTTTATTTTTATCATTAAAAGGAGACAACGATGACAGAACTTACTGATGACTATGATTTCCAAAAAAATATCATTAAATACATTAAGGAAAACAAACTATCTATTGAACAAGGGATTGACCTGGCATACAAGTTTGGTGTCGTTTCCACACTCAGCTTACAGATGTGGGATATTGAAGAGGCTCTTGATAATGACAGATCTCTTGAAGAGGTTAAAGATCTGCTATTGGAAGAACTTGAAATGGCAGAGAACGAATATGATGATCTTGTTAAAGCATGTAATGTAGATTTATAATCCGCTGATATCTATTCTCAGGGCTGCTTTTTGTGATTCATACCATGCAGCATCATGCCATATAAGATCTAGAATAAGGGAAAACCTGCTGGTTCTCCCTTTCTTCTTCTTACTAAACTACATAACGAACAGACGGTTTTCTTATAAGTTTATCAACAGGATAGACAGATCCATAACGTTAGTGAGAGTAGGACCCGTCCATAAAAGATCTCCGCTGGCAGTCAATGCGCTATTGCTGTCATTAGCCTGCAAGAATTCTGCAGCCCTGCTGCGCCCTCCCATTCGGGCTACGCTGTCTGCAAAGGCATAGCCCCCTGCCGCGTCAGTCGGGCCATCTGTGCCGTCCGTACCGGCGAAAAGACCACAAATACCTGTATGTCCCTCCAGTTCCAGGGCGGCTGCCAGGGCCATTTCCTGATTACGGCCGCCTTTTCCCTTTCCTGTGATGGTGACAGTGGTCTCTCCCCCTGCAAGCAGACATATGCCCCTTCCTGAAGAGTCGAGATGCCCTTGACGTACCTTTGCCTCTGCCACCAGGTCTGCAGCCCTGACTCTGGCCTCACCTGTCATGCGGTCAGTCAGAATACAGGGCTCATATCCACAGGCTTCAGCAGCCTGCGCCGCTGCCTCCAGCGCCTGCCTGTTGGTGGCGGCAAGGATATTGTCTACACGTTCAAACAGAGGATCGCCGGGCTTGGGTGTCTCGGGAATTTTTCCATCCAGCCCCAGTGCCAGATGCTGGCGCACGGCCGCCGGCAGACGATTTTCCAGATTGAAACGACGTATGATCTCTGCACAATCGGCAAAAGTCGTAGGGTCAGGCGCAGTAGGCCCTGATGCGATCACATCCAGGGGGTCGCCCACCACGTCTGACACGATGACACTGCACAGCTGTGCCCCGTTGACTGCGCGGGCCAGTTGACCGCCACTGAAGACAGAAAGATGCTTGCGTACGGCGTTAAGTTCCTGAATGGTAGCCCCGCAGCTCAACAGCAATTGTGTGACAGCCTGCAGGTCTTCAAGACCCATACCTGTACCCGGAGCAGGTGTCAGGGCACTGGCCCCACCTGTCAGCAGGCAGAGTACCAGATCCTGGGCAGTGCAGGCAGCAGCCATTTGCAGTATCTGCCTGGCCGCCAATACCCCGTTTTCATCCGGCACAGGATGCCCTGCCTGAACCTGCCTGATGCGTTGCAGGGGCAGATCATGATCGTACTTCACCACCACAAGGCCATCTTCAATGCTGTCACCCAGAAGGTCTTCCACTGCCTGCGCCATGGGGGAAACCCCTTTCCCGGCACCAAATACAAAAATCCGGCGTCCTTCCAGCTGCCAGCGACGCTCCCCCGAGCAGAGCCATTTCCCCTTTTCCACATGCAGGTGACGCTGCAAGGCAGTATCTGGGGCCACTGCCATGATGGCCGCATCAAATATCTGTCGAAGTATCTGCTGTTCTTTCCTCATAGCCTTCTCCACGGTATTCCAGGTTATTTGGAAAGCCTGCCTGCGTCAACAGTGACAGAAACATCCGTCAGACACGCCATTGCCAGCGCAATGCCCCCCCTCTGCTGGCACAGGCTCTGACGCAGTCGCCACACATGGTGCAATCTCTACGGGCGGGGCCATCTTTTTGCCGTGGGTTACAGCCAAGAGCACAAGTGGCACGGCATGGAGCGTCTTTCCTGCACGTGCAGGCAGACGGCTGCCAGCGAATCCGCAGGCCAGGACAGCATCGGGGCAGACAGACAGCCGCCAGCCCCAGTAAAACAGACTGCGGGCAGACGAACCGGCACCAGAAACGCCTGCCAGTCAAGGCTTCCAAGACCAGAGCACATATGGGCACAGCCAGTGTCAGACTCAGAGAGGCAAGAATACGCCAGCCTGAAACCCCTTTTGCAACAGTCACCTCCTGCCAGTAGCGCAGAGGGGCAAGAGAAAGCTCACCCGGCATGGAGAGCAGGGAAAGCAGAGGATAGCTGCCCAGGGTAAGAACAGTCATGGCCAGCAGATAAACAGCCGTCTTGACTCCGAATATATATTGAGAGCTCGCCCCACTGTTGGCAGAACCATGACCTTTACCACGCCAGCGCATCGAATGGATCAATTCTGACAAAAAACCGTACGGACAAAGCCAGGAGCAGAAAACCCGCCCCAACAAAAGAGCCAGCAAAAGAGCCAGACAGGCCCCGATCAACAGCTGCCCTTCTGGTCTGCAGCTCTCCACAAGGCTGAGCAGCCCAGCCTGAAGGGCCATGGCCGGATCTGCAAAGGGCAGGCCCGCAAGATCAAAAGCGAAAAGACTGCCCCCAAGCCAGTGCAGGCCATGGGCATTGAGCCATGGCAGGAAGAGAAAGAGCAGGAGGACCATAGACTGAGAGCAACGTCTGCACCAGAAAACAAGGTCTGCTGACATCAGGCATCCCCCTGTGGTGCGTCCTGAACAGGCAGGGCTGTTATGGGCGCAGGCGCATCATGAGGCAATGTTTCCACTGCCTTGACCGGGCACACATACTCACAGACACCGCAACCCACACAGGCAGTGGTGATGGCAGGGGTAAGGCCGCCCTCCAGCACAATGGCCTGTCCACGCAGAGGACAGCGGTCATAACAGGTCCAGCACATAATGCCGCCGGTATAGTTATAACAGCGGTCTTTGAGAATATGGGCCCGACCCATGCGTACCTGCCGCAAGTCAGCAAGGCCTGTATCCAGTGCGCCAGAAGGACAGACTGGCGGGCACTTCATGCACAGCCAGCATGGTTGTTTCTGTGGCTCAACCCTGGGTAACAAACGCCCTCGTCCGAAACCGCCTGTAAGTTCCACAGCCCCGTAAGGGCAGGCTGTCACACAGCGGCCACATCGTACGCAAAGACGTGCAAATACCTTTTCGTTTACTGCCCCGGGAGGTCGCAAGGGAGCGTGAAATACTGTCACCGTAACCTCTATTCCACGCTGTGCCGTTTGCCGTTCTGATGCGGCGGACAAGCCATATGCCCGTTTGCATCAAGATCATCCTCATAATCCACATAGGCCACATCCAGCTGCAGCACATGGTCAAGGCCGGCCAGATCTTCCAAGGCCTGCTGCAGGTCCTGGGAAGGTCGCTCAAGCACAGCAGCCAGTTTGCCCTCCCCGGCATCCTGCACGTCACACACGCCTGGCCAGCGACGCAAGACTGCAAGGCCCCTGCCTTCCTGACCTAATGCAGTTGTAAGAACTATCCCGGCTATAGCCATGGTCACCTCCGGAAAAACCGCCTGCCATCTTCACAATGGCAGGCGGCAGTCACTTATGCCTTTCGAATACGGGCAGCGCAGATCTTATATTCCGGTTCACGCGAAGCCGGGTCCGTAGCATCAAGGAAGAGCTTGTTGACCAGCTTCTTGGGGTCAAAGAAAGGCACAGCAATAAGACCCGGTCGGCATACATCACTGACGCGCGCAGGCAAAGCCATGCTGTCTCGTCTGGTTTCGACCATGACCATATCCCCATGGACAATACCAGCCTTGGCAGCGTCCTCTGGGTTGATCTCTACAAAGGCACTGGGATTGGCCTTCATCAGTTCCGGCACCTTGCCGGTCATGGTGATGGTATGCCAGTGGTCAATGACGCGCATGGAGGTAAGATACAGAGGATATTCGGCATCCGGCTCTTCTGCAGCCCCCTTGTAGGGGCGCATCCAGATGACGGCCTTACCATCGGGCTTGCCATAGAAGAGGATACGGTGCGGATGGTCAGTGGGAACAAGCGGATCATGTCCGCGCACATAGCGCAGGTAGGTACCGGGATGATCTTCACTGGGGCAGGGCCAGATCAGACCGGATTCCTTGCGCAGACGCTCACGCGTCATGCCGTAAAAGTCATAGGTCGTGCCCTTGGCCACCATACGCCACTCATTCCAGACATCTTCGGCATTCTTGAAGTTGACCAGCTTCGGGTCCACCCCGGCACGTTTGGCGAACTCCACCAGGGTGTTGACCGTGGGGCGACACTGGGCCGGAGGCTCCACAGCCTTTTCAGTGAGAGAATACCGTCGTTCACCACAGCCGTAAACGCCGTCACGTTCGCACCAGAACGCAGGAGCAAGCACCAGGTCGGCATACTGCAACGTCACGGCATCAGGGAATGCCTCAATAGAGACAATGAAGGCATCTGGATTGGACATGGCCTTGTGGACCTTGTTCAGGTTCGGCAAGGTATGGGCCGGATTGGTCTCACAGATGATGAGGCATTTCACATCCCCCCTG
>JAFQNG010000015.1 GCA_017396005.1 Desulfovibrio sp. | reverse complement strand
TACTTCCATGACATGCATGAAGAGCGACTTAAAACCGATGATATGGGCCTGTATGGCCGTGTTAAAGAGATGCGAGGCAACGCGTTTGATTTCTTCCGTGAGTACACGCTGGTAGTTGGCCCGTTCAGGTATGGTAATGCCTAGTACGTTTTCTACAGCCATGCAGTATGTAAAAGAATGACTGTTGGAGCATAGGGAGCAGACACGTTCGGTCAGCGTTGTATTTTTGATAAGATTACGCTGTGTAGCCATGGCTTCCATACCGCGGTGTACATGGCCTGAGGTCAGCTCTACCTTACGTACTGTTTCACCATCTACCGTGAGTCGGAAATAAACGGGCTCTTCCAGGGCAACATGCACCGGGCCCAGAGGCATGGTGAAGGTTTTGCTCATGCCCGCTTCTCCTTGTCTTTCATGATCCGTTCCCAGAGGTCGGTACTGCAGGCTCCATTCATCATAATAGAGAGGGGTACCACCTCATTGAGGATGCCTGCATCCAGCTCTTTATCGAGGAAGAGACGACGTGGATTGGGGTGTTCTGTCACATTGATGCCGTAAAGTTCCATCATCTCGCGTTCATGCCAGTCTGCATTGGCAAAAATGGAGGTGATGGACGGCACAGTAGGCCATTCACCGTTCAGTGTCACTGTAAGATTATAGATGACGCCATTCTGCTCGAAATGATAGCAGACCTCCTGCATGGGCTCGCTCATATGACGTCGATTATAGGCGGTGATCATGGCCAGCCGTGCACCTGCCTGATGAAGCACCTCAGCCCCCCGGCGCAAAAGGCGCGGGGTATCCAGGCGAAACCAGTGATAGGCGTTACCGAAACTGTCGATGCTGTGGTGAATGGCGTCCGGCTCTGTACCAAGGGCGCTGAGCTCCTCAATAATAAGCTCATCGCCGTGAATGACTTTTTGCATATTCTGTCCTCTGGTCATCTGACCTATTCCTTGGTGGGGGCAGAGGCCCTGATGCCATCACTGGCAGCCGTAACCTGCTTGCCAGGAGAAGGCAGCAGGCAGATGCTGCGTTTGGCGTCCTCCAACTGACGGCATTTGGGGCAGAGATGTCGGGTTTTTTCTGGATCTATCTCGCTATTTGCAGCGTAAAGCCGTTCAGCCAGAGCAGCCGGTATGGGGCGCATCAACGTACCGCAGCCGGCGCATGGCTCATATTTGATGGTATGCTGTTCTATGCGTTGGAACTTTTCGCTTTCGGCATGGGCCGAATGCCAGTCATTGCTGATACTCATGGCCCCAGTGGGGCAGTAGTGGCGGCATGATGCACACAGGCAACAGGAGTTTTGCCAGATGGTGATGGTAAAGCCAGTACCATCTGGCAGAGCACTGATATTGATGGCTCCGGCCGCACAGGAGTGTCGGCACATGCCACAACCCATGCACAGCTCCGGGTCGACCACAGCACGACCGCGCAGACGCGCTGGCGTAAACGTTTCACCAAGCGGGAAGGGGTCCGTGCTGGGGCCTTCCAGCAGATTGCGGAAGAGAACTTTCAGAAAGCCCGCCATATATCAATCCTCCAGAGCCGCAGCGTCGATTTGAGACTTTTTATCCCTGAGCAGGGTACAGACATGTCGACACACACCACAATTACGGCAACGGCTGTCATATTCGGGGGCAAGCTGCCACCAGTGTTCCAGCAGCCGGCGCATCGTTTGCCTCAATTGCGCCATCATGCCTCCACCCCCAGTTTTTTCATCCAGATGGAACGGGCCAGCACAACTGCCTCCAGAATGGCCTGAGGGCGCGGCGGACAGCCGGGCACATTGACATCTACCGGAATATAGCGGGAGATAGGGCCTTCTATGGAATAGCCTTCACGGAAAACCCCGCCTGAGATGGGGCAGATACCCACTGCAACCGTGACTTTGGGGTCTGGAATTTCATCCCACACACGAAGGACACGATCCCGCACCTTGGTAGTGAGTGGGCCGGTTATAAGCACGATATCCGCATGCCGTGGGCTGCCACAATAGCGACAACCAAAGCGCTCCACATCATATCGCGGTATACATGCTGTAGTGGCAAGCTCCACGTCACAGCCGTTACAGGACCCGGCATTGATTCTGAACAGCCAGGGCGAACGCACCGAAAGTTTCTTGAGCATCTTATCTAAAGACACAATGGCCTCCTTCAACGGTGTTTAGATCACCCAGACCAGAATCAGGCTGCACAGGGCAAGGCCAGTTGGCACCGTCACATAGAAACGGAATGCCTGATCAATGCGAAAGCGTCCTGTAGCCGACTTGACCAGCGTAAGCGAAAGCAGCATCAAGCCAAGACACTTGAGCATAAACCAGAGCAGATTCACCGGCCACCATTCAGAGATGGTGCCGGGGAAGAAAAGTGCAACCCCCAATCCAAGCACAACGAAGGTCTTGAGTGCGGAAGTTACCTGAAAGAGAGCCAGCAGAGGGCCTCCGTACTCCAGCAGAGGGCCTTCAATGATTTCTGTTTCAGCCTCCGGAATATCAAAAGGCAGTACGCCCATGGTGCCGGGCAGGAAGATCAGATAAGCCAGGAAAGCAGGTATCATTACCGGATTGAAGCCCAGAGAACCTGTGTGCTGCTGCCAGGAGACTATCTTAAGCAGAGAGAATTCAGCCCCCCAGTCCCCACCGTGCAGGCCTTTGCCAACCAGCATGGCTACTGCAAGCAAAATCATCAGCAGCGGTGTTTCATAAGCCAGCATCATGAGCATCTCGCGTGAAAAACCCACAGCGCCGAAGGGGGAGCTGGAGGCAGAACCACCGAGCATGATAGCCATGGCCGGGATGGGCAAAAGATAGAAAAGCACCAGAAGATCGCCCATATTGAACAAACCATCGAAAACCCCCGGCACCGGGATGAAGGCCGCACAGACTGCCATACCCGTGAATCCGAAAATCGGGGCCAGCAGAAAAGCCGGACGGCAAGCTGTTTTGGGGATAAGGGTTTCCTTGGTCAGCAGTTTGGCCATATCCAGCCAGGGTTGTGACAGAGGCGGGCCTACGCGGCGCTGGAGGCGGGCCTCCACCCGCCTGTCCAGAGCTTTGAAGAAGAAACCCAGAGTCAGAGCAAAGACTCCGCCGGGAAAGATGCACATATGCAGAACGGCAAACAGGGTATCCATCAGCGGTTCTCCTTGGGGGCGGCGCCGCCGAAGACTTGCGTCAGGCCGCCGTAAATGCTGGAGGGGGCCATGCGGCTGGTGCCGATTTCAGGCGGCAGACCACAGGTATGTACATCGATTTCACGCAGTCGCGTGAAGCGGCGCACAAATGCACAGCCTAGCAGGAAGGCCAGGGCCATCATCACGAACATGCCTGTAGCGTTCCATGCGCCAGGGCCGGAAAGTACTCCCGAAAGGCCTGTTTCCAGCGGGGTCATGCCGTACTCGGCCAGTACGCTGTTGATGGGGTAGAGCGCCAGGCCGGGGAAAATGCCTGTCACTATACAACCCACAGCCAGGATGCTCATGGACGCCCGCATGACAAGCGGTGCTTCTGTCACATGGTCAAGAGTACTGCCGGGCTGCCCCAGGAAGGCCGCATGCAGGAACTTGGCTATATAGGCCAGGGTCAGCACACTGCCTACCAGAGAGAGCAGAGCCAGGAAGGGTTGCTCTGCCTGCATCAGAGCATGATAGATCAGCCATTTGGACGAAAAGCCACTGGTTGGCGGTACGCCTACTACCGACAGACCGGCGATGGCGAACATACACAGGGTGAAGGGCATCTTGCGGCCAATACCGCCAAGATCATCCAGGCTGTCCTTGTGTGTGGCGAACATGACCGCCCCGCAGACGAGGAAGAGCAGGTCCTTAAAGAAGACATGGTTGATGATATGCAACATGCCGCCGGCATAGCCCAGAGCGCCACCTGCGGCTATGGCCAGTACCATGTAGCCAAGCTGGCTCACAGTGGAGTAGATGAAGATCAGTTTGATGCCATTGGAGCGCAGAGCCTGTATGGCAGCCATGATGATGGTAATGCCGCCAATCCACATGACGGTCACGTTGATGATGTTTTGCCCAAGGCTGTCCAGCACACCTGCCATGAGCAGCCCCCCCCCCAGCAATGTAAAGAGCTTGATGAGGCCGATGAGAGCACTCTTCAACAGTACAGAAGAGATGTAGCCTGACACAGGTGTGGGAGCCAGGGCCGGATGCATTTGCCAGTCAATACGGAAGGGTAGCTGAGCGGCTTTCATGACAAAGCCAGCGGTCAGCAGGGCTATGCCGCACCAAGCCATGCCGGTGTTAAGATCAGGTGCCTGTCCGGTGAGGAGGCTGATGTTGAAGGGGGTGAAGGGCC
The DNA here is from genome assembly GCA_017396005.1 of Desulfovibrio sp. Classification (GTDB taxonomy): domain Bacteria; phylum Desulfobacterota; class Desulfovibrionia; order Desulfovibrionales; family Desulfovibrionaceae; genus Desulfovibrio. Next base: position 5,499 of record JAFQNG010000015.1, on the reverse strand, counting down.
CCAAGACACACAGGCCCACAAAGAGACAACCAGCGCCCAGAAGGTTGAAGAAAAAGTATTTGAAGGCCTCATGCAGGGAGTATTTGTCTCCCTCATGCGCAATGGCCATGTACAGGCTCCAGGAGCTCATGATTTCCCAGAACAGGAAGAAACTCAGCAAGTACTGGCTGGCAGCCATACCAATGAGCCCGCCGCACATGCAGGTGAAGGCGCAGTAGAAACGCCACTGACTGTGGCTGTGCTCCATGTAACCTACTGCATAGGCCATGTTTACTGCACCTACCAGAGGTACGATGAGGGCAAAGCAGAAGGAGAGCGTATCCAGGCTGCGCCCGAACAGTACGACCAGAAGGGCCGTCAGCAGCAGCACAGCCACGCTGGCCCAACCGGCCATCTTGCGGTCACGGTAGAAGAAGGCCGGCACTATAGCACCAAAGACAGGCACGATGACATAGATGGGCCATGAGATATCAATGGCCGCAAGTATCTGTGCTACATTGTCTGCCTGGGTGAAGCATAGCGAAGCCACGGGTTCGATGAGGGGCATGAGTATCTGAGGGAAGAAACCCAGCAGCAGGCTGATGACGGCCAGCGTCAGCAGGCCCAGACGCATGCTGAACGGGGCCTCGCTGACCTGTGGCAGATGTTCTGGGCGGGCTTCGAATACCAGTGTTTTCAGTATGCGGGTATAGTAGATTGCGCCTACCAGAGAACCAGCGAGAATCAATGCTGCCAGCCATACGTGTCCGGCATCGGTGGCAGCCTGTATCATCATGAACTTGCTGTAGAAAGCCCCAAAAGGCGGCAGACCCATAATACTTACAAGGCCCACGGCCATACAGCCCACGGTCCATGGCATGGAGCGGCCCAGCCCGCGAAGATCAGCGAGGTTACGACTGCCCGAACGCAGAATGAGCGCACCCGCCCCGAGGAAGAGCAGATCTTTCATGACAGCATGGTTGAACATGTGCCAGAGTGCCCCCGCGGTAGCCAGCCAGGTACCCAGACCAAGTACGAGTGCGATCTCGCCAACCTGTCCAAGGGTAGAATAAGCCAGCATGCGTTTAATATCTTCCTGCCTGAGGGCCATGACCTCACCATAGACAAGCGTGGCTACTCCCATGGCTGTGAGCCACAGGCCGAACCACGAGAGCCCGGCGATACCGCGCACGTCATAGAGAGAAGAGCCAAGCGCCAGCAGTATGACCGACACGATGCCAAAAACGCCCATCTTGGTGATGATGCCCGACAGAGGGCCGGAAACTGACGAGGGAGCAGCAGGATGGGCGTCAGGCAACCAGGAGTGCAGTGGTACCAGGCCAGCCTTGACGGCAAAACCGGCCAGGCAGAGCATCAGGCCAAGCTGGAAGAGGAGCGGCATGCTGAATGCGGCCGTAGGCACAGCCGCAAAGGCATTCAGCATATACAGGCCAGGCAGCATGAAAAGCGCACCGCCCGCACACATGACATAATATTTGAGACCGGCCTCAAAGGCTGTACGACGCCCTTCATGTACAACCAAAAAGTAGGAGGCAAAAGTCATCAGCTCCCAGTAGCTGTAGAGCGTTGTATTGTCGCCTGCGGAAACTATCCCTGCCAGAGAGGCGAAGGTCAGTAGCAGGAAGAACCAGTACCGGCCTTTATGTTCATGGATATAGCCGCAGGAATAGACGCTGACTACCAGTGCTACCAGGCTTATCATCGCCAGAAAAAGCTGTGTCAGAGGTGCAGACTCTGTAAGCAGTACGGAGACCAGTGCCAGAGATGAAAAAGCTGTGCCGGCCAGGGGGGCCAAGGGTGATTTGAGCAGGAAGAGCAGGCCCGTAATCAGTGCACCCAGATAGTAGCACCAGAAGGCCGGGTGGACACCAACATGGTTGATGTTTGTGCCACAGAGGCCTGCTATAAGGTCAGTAAGAGGGGTACGTAACAGTCCCAGCAGTGCTACGGCGGTAGCAGCCAGCACCAGAAGGCGGCCGTTACAGGTACTGCATCTGTTTTTTTGTGTTGCTTCAGCCAGAGGGGTTTCCAGTACCAGAAGCCGTACCGCATCCACATAGAGCCAGATGAAAACCGTGGTAGCCGCTGCCATGATCAGCAAGGCAGTAATACCCCATGAGGCTGAGGCCGTCTCTACCAATGCCTGCACGATGAAAGCGCGGCCTTCAGGTACAAGGAAGGGAGAGCCGCCGACTGCTGCCAGCATACCCAGAGCGAACAGTGATCCTCCCCAGATATCGGCTCTTCCGGCTCCACGAAGAGCTTCAAGGTCGTCTTCGCTTGCGCAGAACAGTGTACAGCCCGGCATGGGAGCCAGACGCTTCAGTGCCGTAAGGGCCAGCAGCCTGGCAGCCAGCTGGAAGCAGACAAAAAGCCACAGACCCGCCAGCCCGATGGAGGCTTGCGCTGCCAGAGCCATACAGACAATGCCCACATCATGTACAATGCCCCAGAGAATCAGGCGACGCGGATCCCTGCGCTGTTGCAAAGCCTTATACGTGGCAGAAAGAAGAAGAATGGAGCCGAGCAGCAGCGGTAGCCAAGTGCCGTCAGCCGTGAACAGTGGTAGTGTCATAAGCGCCCCATGATTTGTGGGAGTTGACGACTGCCTCCGCCCGTCGGAGAGAAGACGCCGCACGAATACCTAAAAACTTTTTTTATTACCTAACCTAGATTGCCTGTTTCGACAAGAAAAAAACAAGAAAAAACAAGGATTTTGAAGAGCAAACCTGGCAGAGGGGTCAGTCGGCTGTTATTCCTGACGCAGGTCACGCCCCATGAGTTGTCGCAGAGCCTCTCCCGGGGCCTGTCCCTCGTGGAAAATGTGCTGCATGGCGGCTGTTATGGGTGCTTCGATACCCAGCTGCCCTGCAAGTTCATGTACTGCTGCAGTTGTCTTGATGCCTTCAGCCACCATACCAAGACGGGATGTGATCTCGCTCAGGCTCAGGCCCTGTGCCAGGCCGAGGCCTACCTGGCGGTTACGTGAAAGATCGCCAGTACAGGTAAGTGTCAGATCCCCCAGACCCGACAGGCCCATGAAGGTAGCCTGTTGTGCACCGCAGGCTACGCCCAGTCGGCTGATTTCAGCAAGACCTCTGGTTATGAGTGCTGCCCGGCTGTTGTGCCCGAGCTGCAGGCCGTCGCACAAGCCAGCAGCGATGGCGATGACATTTTTGAGCGCGCCGCCCATCTCTACCCCTGTGACGTCTGTGCTGGAGTAGCAGCGGAAGGTCGGGCCAGAAAAGAGCTTACGCAATATACGGCCCAGTGTTTCATCCTTGGTGGCCAGCACTACCGCCGCAGGCAGGCCGCGTATGACTTCAGCAGCGAAGGATGGGCCCGAAAGTACAGTGTATCGGGCAGACATGCCCTCCAATGTCTGTGCAACTATTGTGCTGCAGCGTGCATGACTGTCTGTCTCCAGCCCCTTGGCTGCATTGACCAGCACTACCTCTGGATGCAGAAAACAACGATGTGTCTCAAGCCAGGATCGTAACTGTTGGCATGGGACAGCCAATACCAGAAGTCTGTCGGAAAGAACAGCAGGGTCTGTGGATGCGCGCAAATCAGGGTGCAGAGGCAGTCCTGGTAAATAACGGGGGTTTTCATGACGGCTGTTGACAGCATCAGCGACTGCCCTGTCGCGCAGCCAGAGAGTGGCAGAGAGGCCATGCATGACCAGCAGATGCGCCAGGGCAGTGCCCCAGCTGCCGCCGCCGGCCACAGTGACGGAGGTAAATGTGTTGAAAGTACAGGGCATGTCAGAATCCCCCCTGTGTTACTGGCCCGGGCTTGCCGGCAGCGCGAAAACGCAGCAGGAACATGCCCGTGAATCGGTTATTTTTATATATTTCGACACGGTAGATCGTCCCCTGTCGATCAACGGAAAAGCGTTTTTCAAAAAGGGAATGGCGCAGTGGTAAGCCATTTTCGTCCCGTTGCCCGCTGTCATAGCCGATGGCATTGACTCTGTAGCCGGCAGGAGCATGCACATGCACGCAGTTCGTGACATCCAGCACACGGCCAAAGGGGAGGTGCTCCATACGACCGTCTACGTTGACATTTACGGCAGCAAGGCTGTCATCAGGCTCATGCCAGTCCGGCCTGATGACTGTGATGGTACGGTTGCCGTAATGTATGCAAAGTTTGTCCTTATCTTCGTGGCAGGGCAGTACGGCCATGATGGGCTTGGATGTTACAGCTCTGGCCGGGCTGCCCTTGGGCAGGGGCAGATAGTTTATCTTGCCGCGTACGTCTTCCAGGGGCAGAAAAACCCTGTTTTCTGCCAGAGATACGCCAAGATCGGTGCGTAGAGCTTCATCTACACCCTCTGGAGTCAGTTTGAAATCGCGTACGAAGTCAATACCAGCCTGCTGTAGAAAGGCCTCGACCATATGCAGGTGGTAGTAGGCTCGTAATGCCACAGGAAATTCCTTGCTGGCTTCCAGGCCAAAGGCTGCCTGGCCCTGTCGTACCGTATAGTAGGAGAGGCTTTTTTCCATCTCGCGGTCGCCTTCTGCCGTGCGTGTATTGTGTATATGTATTTTGTGCAGGGGGTTGAGCAGATGACGGTTGACTGATGCAGTAACCTGAAGTGCCACATGCTCCAGCTGCCCCATAAAGGCCCCGGGCAGGTATGCCTGATCAATGATGACGGACTGTCCCCAGCGGGCAGGACTGCAAAGTTTGTTTTCGTAGCGTGGCCGATAATAGCCACTGCCGTCATGCAGATTGAGCACAAGGCGTACTTCAGGTGTACATATCAGCCCCTGAATGCGAGAGACTGTGGGAAACTCCGGGTCATTCTTGTCCAGACGGGCAAATTTGCGGTTCATATCACCGTGCAGGCCGCGCGTACGGCGAATGATACTGGGGAAGTTCAGGTTGGGAACCACCCAGAGCGCTCCTCGACGGATTTCGTAACGGGTGGCAAGCAATGTGGCAGCCGAAAATCCGCCTGGTTCATCGCCCTGTATGCCACCGATAATCAAGGCCACAGGCTGCCCTGCGCCCAGACGGAAAATACTGAAGTCAAGAGGAAAAGCTTTTTCTGCTCGCAAAGATGCAGGCAGACAGAACAGGAAAAAGCAGATGAGCCAGATTGTTTGCGAGTACTGCAGGCCCTGAAGAAAAGCCCGTGTGGGGAAAGAAGTCATTGCGTTCACTGGCCCGGCCCTTTGGGTGAGATGTCATAAGTCTATGCCATTTAGATATGGACGGCAAGCTGTCGTTAGCGGTATCAAACGGTGTCTGTTTTCCATTCTGCACGTTTGATTTTTATGGAAAAGTCCATTTTTCATCCTTGGGGTGATACCATGAAAGGATATTAATCGATAAGGTAAAACACGGTCAAAGAGGAGGATATCTGTATGGCCTACACAGAAACGACGACTACCAGCTGGTTTTCACGTCTGGGGAGTTCCTTTTCCGGCATGGGCATCGGCCTTGTACTGCTGATTGCCGGTACTGTTCTGCTGTGGTGGAATGAAGGGGATT
>JAFQNG010000014.1 GCA_017396005.1 Desulfovibrio sp. | reverse complement strand
GTGGTCATTGATACCTGCCGCGCAACACCCCTGCGTGACGGACAGATATACCTCGTGCGTCAGCCTGATGACCCGCAGGGCCCCTGCATGTTCAGGCGTTTGTCACTGCAGATGAGCGGACGCTATGGCGTCATTGTGCTGAACCCTGATAATCTGGCAGGCGGCCATGAACCACTCATACGGCCTATGCACAGCAATGAGCTGCCTGTGAATTTTGTTGTGGGCAGGGCGTTGAAGTGTATTATCAATATAACGAATAGTTAATACACTATAACTTCTGATGCCATAATTTTAAATCTTGTTTCAGCATCATATGCAGCAATAGATGGCTCTGGCGTTGCCAGCTATGGCGAGATGACAGCATATATGCTGCCAGTATTGACGTCAACGGCGGCAGTCAAACCAGGTCAGAAAAGCGTTCGACAAAGCAGAAAGAAATGGCTATCTCTGAAACATCAGGGGAAGTCTGTATACCCCCTGCGAATCGGAACAAGAAGAAGGAGAGCCTATGCCTGACTTTCAACTCAATACTGACGCCTGTATTTCCTGTGGCCTGTGTGTGCAGGACTGCCTGCCCGGCGCACTGCAGATGGTGGATGATCGCCCTGTCATGAGCCAGCCAGAACGCTGTATAGGCTGTCAGCACTGCCTGGCCGTCTGCCCGCAGGGGGCCATCAGCATTCTGGGGCAGAAGCCCGAAGCCAGCGCAGCCCTGGCCTGGCCCACACCCGACACCATGGAAAACCTCATCAAGGGCCGCCGCTCCATGCGCGTCTATAAACAGGAAAATGTGGCTCCTGAGACTGTGCGCCGCCTGCTGGATGTGGCAGGCCACGCCCCTACCGGGGTCTGCGCCCGTAAGCTGCATGTGGCTGTTATTGATGATCTGGCTGTCATGAATGCCTTCCGGCAGGATGTCTATGCCCGGCTGGAAGCCCTCACAGCACAGGGACAGCTGCCTGACAACCCGCGCAGTCAGTATTTTGCCATGGCAGCCCAGATGTGGCGCGACGGTAAAGACATGATCTTCCGCACAGCCCCGCATGCGGTCATTGTCTCCAATGCCAAAACGGCTCCCTGCCTGGTGCAGGACCCGCTCATACACCTTTCCTACTTCGAGCTCATGGCTCAGAGCATGGGCCTGGGCACTGTCTGGTGCGGCCTGCTGTACTGGGTACTGCAGCTCATGCCCGACCTGATGCCCCGCCTCGGCATCCCAGACAGCCATGAACTGGGCTATGCCATGCTTTTTGGCTACCCGGCGCTGACCTATCAGCGCACGGTCGAGCGTGGCCTGGCCCAGACGCACCGCGTCAGCTGGTAAAAGCCTGCAAGCAGACCATTTGCAACGGGGGGCATTGCCCCCTCCTTTTTTATTGGATACAACACTTGAGTGTTTATGTAAAAAGAGCTATACTGAAGGTTTGATACAGTCAAACAAGGTGCAGCCATGCCCATAGCCATACCAAGATTCGACAGCGGCTTTGACATAGTCCCTGAAGTCAGCATCAGCGATGCGTCAGCCCTGCAGATACGCCCGGCCAGAGTGGGAGATGTGCACGGCATGTCTTCGCTCATCAATTACTATGCCGCATCCAATGTCATGCTGGCGCGAGGGCCGCAATACCTCTACCAGCATATACAGGACTATATGGTGATCACGGCCCCGGCCGTAGACAGCGGGCAGGAGACCGTTGTGGCCTGCGGCTCCCTGCATGTACTCTGGGAAGATCTGGCTGAGATCCGTTCCATAGCCGTACACCATGGCTGCCAGCGGCACGGCCTCGGCCGGCGGCTGGTGGAGGCACTGGTAGAGCGCTGCCGCATGCTGGGCATCCCCCGTGTATTCGTCTTTACGCTGGCCGAGAGCTTTTTCAGGCATTGCGGCCTGACCGACTATCAGCGCGACAAACTGCCCCCTGTGGTCTGGGTGGAGTGCAGCAAATGCCCCAAGTTCTACCGCTGTGACGAAATCGTCCTGAGCCGTCTGGTATAGGCTCGCCTCTGCTTTATTTTTGCCCCGGAGTCGCCCATGAACCGACTGCAAAACAGACATTTTTTGAAAGAACTGGATTTTACCCCTGAGGATCTTACATACCTGCTGGACCTGGCAGCCAGGCTCAAGACCGCCAAGAAAGCTCGGAAAGAACCGCAGTTCATGCAGGGCAAAAATATTGCCCTGCTTTTTGAAAAAGACTCCACACGTACCCGCTGCGCCTTTGAAGTGGCAGCCCATGACCAGGGCGCACACGTGACTTACCTCGGCCCCTCTGGCTCCCAGATGGGCAAGAAGGAATCCCTGGCCGACACGGCACGGGTATTGTCACGCTTCTTCGATGGCATAGAGTACAGGGGCTTCGGCCAGGAAAGGGTCGAGACACTGGCCCGCTTTTCTGCTGTACCGGTCTGGAACGGCCTGACCGACGAATGGCACCCCACCCAGCTGCTGGCCGACATGCTGACCATGCGTGAATGCTGCCCGCGCCCCCTGCACGAACAGAGCCTGGCCTATCTGGGCGATGCCCGTTTCAATATGGGCAATTCTCTGATGATCGGCTCAGCCATGCTGGGCGTGGATTTTCGCTCCGTGGCACCCCGCGCACTCTGGACTTCGGACGAAGTCTTTGAAACAGCCTGCCGCATCGCCAGAACGACCGGCGCCAGCATACGCCGTACAGAAAGTGTGGATGAGGGTGTCAGGGGATGTGACTTTCTGTATACTGATGTCTGGGTTTCCATGGGTGAACCGGATGACGTCTGGCGGGAGCGTATAGAACTGCTGAGCCCCTACCGGGTGACCAGAGCCGTCATGGACAAGACCGGCAAGGACGACAGCAGATTCCTGCACTGCCTCCCTGCCTTCCACAACCGGGAAACCAGCATTGGCGAAGATATCTATCAGCGCTTCGGCATTGAGTGCATGGAGGTGGATGACGAGGTCTTCGAGTCACCACGCAACGCCGCTTTTGATGAGGCTGAAAACCGTCTGCATACCATCAAGGCGGTCATGGTGGCGTCACTTGCTGAAAAAACACTGGATTTCTGACAGTCTGACATGCAAAAAATATTAAGGTAAATCAGCAAAAAAAGCTTTACAAGGAACAGCTTTTCTATTAAACAGTAAACGTTCCTGATAATAAACCCTGATCTGAATATTTCGAAAGGAGACCAGAATGAGCAAGACCCAGGAAAATCTGATGGCCGCTTTTGCCGGTGAATCCCAGGCCAACCGTAAATACCTTGCCTTTGCCGAAGTGGCTGACAAGGAAGGCCTGCCCCAGGTAGCCAAGCTCTTCCGCGCTGCTGCTGCCGCAGAAACCATTCATGCACATGCCCATCTGCGCAATGCCGGCAAAGTCGGCGATACGGCTGCCAATCTGCAGGCTGCCATCGACGGTGAAACCTATGAATTCACCAAGATGTACCCTGAAATGATCAAGGACGCCGAAGCTGAAGGCAATGCCGCTGTAGCCAAGTACTTTGGCTATGCCAACAAGGTGGAAGAAGTGCATGCCAATCTGTACAAGAAGGCCCTTGCCAACCCTGCCGGCATGGCTGATGTTGACTACTATGTCTGCAAGGTCTGTGGCTACACCCATGAAGGCCCCTGCGACTCCTGCCCCGTGTGCGGTGCCGGTGCTGTGGCTTTCTTCAAGGTTGACGGCTGCTGCAAGTAGGCTGCCCGACAGCGTTATACTGCAGTTCCAGGGGCCGCCCGCAGGGCGGCCCCTTTGTTATGGCTGCTGCCCTGCCCACATTTGCATTTCGCACCGAAAACAGGCAGTATTCCAAGGCCCGGGCGCTTTTGCACGGGCGAGATACCATATCTCATAGCGTTGTCACGGCCATCTTTTATGAGCCGCTGCGGAGGCAAATATGCGTGTTATGAAAGGCCTGTGTATCATATCTTTTCTGCTGTGCTGCCTTATGGTACAGCCCCGCGCCACTGCTCTGGCTGCACCTGACGGAGGCATTGACAGAGATGCCCTGAAACGCTTCAGTCAGGTACTTGATCTGGTAGAGCAGTTTTACGTCAAAGACGTGAAGCAGGGGGAGCTTATCAACGGCGCACTCAAGGGGATGCTGCAGGGGCTTGACCCGCACTCCACCTTCATGAGCACTACCGAATACAAAGAAATGCAGGAGAATACCTCCGGTGAATTCTTTGGTGTGGGCATTGAGATTTCACTGGAAAACGGCATGGTGGTCGTGGTTACCCCCATTGAGGATACCCCTGCCTTCCGGGCCGGCCTGCAGTCTGGCGATGTGATCCTCTCCATCAACGGGCAGGCCACGCAGGAACTTTCATTGCAGGAAGTTGTCTCGCGCATCCGTGGCCCCAGAGGCACTGAGGTCAAGCTGACCATTCTGCATAAAAACGCCAAAGAGCCACAGACTGTCAGCATCGTGCGTGACGCCATCCCGCTCATCAGCGTCAAGTCCAAAAAGCTGGAAGACAACTATTACTGGGTACGGCTGACCCGTTTTTCAGAACGTACCACAGAAGAACTGCGCGACGCCATCAAGGCAGCCGAAAAGGAAAGCAAGGCCCAGGGTGGCCTCAAGGGACTGGTGCTGGACCTTCGCAATAATCCCGGCGGCCTGCTGGATCAGGCTGTGAGCGTATCTGATACTTTCCTGCAGAAAGGGGACATCGTTTCCATCAAGGGCCGCCGGGCAGATACTGACCGCGTCTACAGAGCCAAGGCGCAATCCGGCGATGTGCGCGTCCCCATGGTGGTGCTCATCAACGCCGGTTCGGCCTCGGCCTCTGAGATCGTGGCCGGGGCGCTGCGTGACCAGAAGCGCGCGCTGATTCTGGGTGAACGCTCCTTTGGCAAGGGCTCTGTGCAGAATATCATCCCGCTCTCTGACGGGGCGGGCATCAAGCTGACTGTGGCGCTTTACTATACCCCCAATGGCAGCTCCATACAGGCCGAAGGTATCGTACCAGACCTGGAGGTGGTCTATGAGCCGCCCAAAGAGGAAAAAGACGGGCAACGCTTCATGCTGCGTGAACAGGATCTGAACCGGCATCTTGAAAATGGCAAAGACAAGAAGAAAGGCCAGAGCAAAGACAGCGGCAATGACGTCCGCGAACAGCTGGCCCGTGACAATCAGCTGCGCATGGCCCTGCAGATGGTCAAAAGCCTGCCCAGGCTGAGTGAAATCAAAAACTGAGGGAAGTGTCTGACAGATTGCCCCTTGCCGATGATATGGAGTTTGCAGTAACGTACATATGGAGTTTCTGCCCAAAGGAGAAGTCATGCAATACCATCGTACCCGCTCCATCCTGACTGTCCTGCTGGCAGGCCTTTTACTGCTGCCGGGGTGCACGGGCAGCAAGTATGGTGCACAGAAAACCAGCGTCAATTACTATCCCCAATGCTACCAGCCTGTCAGCGATCTGCGCCAGGATGAAGGGGGAACAGGCACGAGCACGGCCGTGGGCGGCGTCACCGGTGCACTCCTGGGGGCCCTGGTGGGTGCTTTGGCCACAGGCAAGGTGGAAGGCGCTGTAGCCGGTGCGGCAGTAGGCGGGGCCACCGGTGCTGTGGCCGGCAATATCTACGGAAAGAATCAGAGCCGCCAGCGTGATGAAGCCTACTACCAGGCATACGCCCAACAGCTGGGACAGGAAGCCGCCGGTATGGACCGCGCTACCGCCGCCGCCAAAGTAGCTGCCAACTGTTATGACACGCAGTTCAAGCAGGCTGTGGGGCAGTTCAGGGCTGGCCAGATCAGCCGGGTGGAATTTCAGCAGCGCTATGACGAGATCCGCAGCGGGCTGGAAGAAACCTCGTATATTCTGGGCAGTACGGCCAGCACCATGGCCCGCAAAGACAGTGAGTACCAACAGGCCCTGTCAGAGCAGTATGCCCAGGCAAAACCTGCATCCCCCAAGGCCAGAAAAAAACAAAACCACTCTGGCAACTCAGTGGCAGATCAGGCCCGGGTCTGGAAGGGTTCACGCGAAGAGCTGGAAAGTACACGACAGGATGTGGATTCACGCCTCAATGCCTACAGCCAGACTGTAGACAACCTTCTGCTATAGATAAAGCCGGCCCGGTCATCATACTGTGTGACCGGGCCTTTCCCTCCGCCCCGAGACCACATCGACGGAGCTCTCCATGACAGACGGCAAGATCAGCAGCCCGCCGCCCGGGCAGCCCCCGACAGACAACGCTCCTCCCCTGCCCTTCTACCGCCGCCCCTGGTTCTGGGGCATCCTGCTTTTCCTGGCCCTGCTCTTACTGGCCCTCTGGCTTGTCTGGAAAGAGTGGCAGGCTGCTGAGGCCCGCCGCATGGCTCTTGAGGCAGAGACAGCGCAGGCACGTCAGGCCAATGAGAACCGTGAGGCCTTTCTGGCGCAGCTGCGTACCCTGCTGGATAAGGATCCCTGCATCATACAGGAAGAGCTGCTCAGGCTCACCCCGCCGCCCGGCATCATCTGGCCCCCACTGGCAGGGGCTGACCCTGCAGTACCTGCCCTGCACGAAGACGCAGGCCCATCCTCCGGGAACTCTCTTCAGGAAAAAAAACAACCGGGTGAACCGCTGCAGATCCCCGCTGCACCGCCCGGCAGTGTGGGTGCCCTCATGGAAGAGGCCACTGTACTTGTGCTGGCACAGCAAAGCGCCGGTCTTTCCATGGGGTCCGGCTTCTTTGTGTCTCCCGGCCATGTGGTCAGCAATGCCCATGTCATAGGCGATGCCCAAAATATCATTGTGGTCAACAAGGCACTGCAAAAACCACTGAAGGCCACACTTGTCAGCAAAAGCGAAAGCCAGGGGCGCGACTTTGCGGCGCTCAAGGTCAGTAATGCGCCTGCCGTGACACCCCTCTCCCTGAATACCTCGGTCATGCGTACGCAAAAAGTGAGCGCCTGGGGCTTCCCCAGCGCAGTCACCATGGATGACCCCAAATTTCTGGCTCTGATGCGGGGTGATGCCGCTGCAGCCCCTGAGGTCGTTTTCAGCGAGGGGCCAGTCAATGTAGTGCTGCAGCGTAACCCTCCGCTCATCGTGCATGCCGCCACGGTCTCTCAGGGCAACAGCGGTGGCCCGCTGGTCAATGAAAACGGCGAAGTGGTGGGCATCAATACCTTCATCAAACTGGATGACGGCTCCTATCGACAATCCAGCCTGGCCATCGTCAGCAGCGCACTGGCTGACTTTCTGCGTGCTGCTGCCATACCCTTCACCCTTGTGGACGCAAAAGCTGCGGCCAAAGCAGACGGGGGCAAGCCATGAGCGTCCGTATAGCTGTCAGCCTGCGCGGGCAGATGCGCGCTCTGGCCAGTCAGGGCATCTTTGCCACAGACTGCCACAGTCAGCTCCAGAGCATATTGCTGCAAAAACTCGGGCCAGAGCATGCGGCCCTGCTGGCCGAACCGCAGCATGACGCCGGTGGCCAAAGTGTTGACTGGTATGCCCAGGGCAGCAGCCAGGCCCGTTGTCTGAAGGATCTACCGGAAGAGGAAGCCAGGGCACTGCAGGCCAGGGCCGGCGCTCTGGCCCGAGATATACAGAACCTTGCCCGGGGTCTGCCCGCACAGGATATCTCGGGGCATCTGCTCCTGCAGGCCCTGCAGCATCCTTCTGCAGACGACCTGTGGGAAGTGGACGGCAAGGCAGTGCTCATCAACTGGGGTTTTGCCCCTGGCGCTGTGGGTGCGCAACCACAGGATCTCACACGACTGGGGGCCGCTGTGCCGCCCCCTCCCCCGCCTCCTGTGCCTGCTGCAGCACCTGCTTCTGGAGGATGCCTGCCCTGGCTCCTGCCCCTGCTCCTGCTGGCCCTGCTGCTCTGGCTTCTGCTGGCCGCCCTGGGCATTGCTCCCTCACCATTCCCGCCCTCCTGTTTCAGAGTCGATACCGCTGCCCTGGCTGAAGAAAAAAGCCGGGCAGAGCATCTGGATGAAGAGATGGCGGCCCTCTGGCGACAGTTGCAGGAACGTGCAGCCCTCTGCAGGCCCCCGGCCCCTGCGCCCAAGCCGGAAGAAAAACTGCCGGATCCTCCGGCACCTGAAGTGGTGGAACCCTTCCTCGGTGAAACACCGCCCGAACCTGAAAAGCCTGTGGAAAAACCCAAGCCCAAGGCAAAGGCCGAAAAACCGGTGGAAAAACCCAGGCCCAGGAAGAACGAAGACCTGGCCATTCCTGACGATGCCGCCAAAAAGAATGACCTGGCCTTCCTTGAAGGCTGCTGGACCAGTGAAACAGGGCTGTTCTCGCATCCCTCACGCGAGCCCATCACCGCTGAATACTGTTTTGACAAAAACGGCAGGGGACGGCGCTTTGTACGCGAACGCAACGGTCAGGTCTGCAGCGGTCCCGCCAGAGCCGGCTTCAACGGTAACCGTCTGCAGTTCAATGCCGACCCGGCGCGTTGCCCCAGGGGCGGCACCTATGTACCTCAAAAGGTGGACTGCACCGGCAAAGAAAACTCCACCCAGTGCAAGGGCAACGAACTCGGCGGCTCCGGCAATAAATGGGACGCCCGCTTCAAGAGGAAGTAAGCTATGGATTCCATCCCGCGATATCTCTCACCGGTCAGCATCATACCCGGCGGCTGTCCGCAGTTTCTCGATTTCGCCCTGCCGGAAGCCGCTGTGCAGCGCCTGCGACGATATTTTCGCGAAGAAAAAAAACAGGAAGGTGACAGCCAGGGGCGCTACACCCATCATCTGCGCTGTCTGCTGGAGACGGATGACGGCTTCGTAGACCAGCTGACAGGCCTGGCCACAGACTATGACTATGAGATGGACGCCCGCCGCTGCCTGGACATATGGGAAGAGCACTGGCTGCCCATCCCGTTCCTGCGCACCCTTGATCAGCTCTGGCCCGACGGCGGCAGACGCTTTGAATGCGGGCCTTCCAACTGGGCAAGAGCACGCATCCTGCGCCCGGAACAGGCCCCCGGCACGCTGCGCATCGTCCTGGCCTTTGATACCAATGTGGAGCCCCGTCCTGCTGAGGGAGAGATCTACCACGCCCTTTCGCCGCAGGACGTGACCGCCCACGGCCATTTTATGCTGGCCCATCTGGTGCGCGACAATTCATGGTTTCTCAATGCTGCCTGGGTGGATGAGTGGCTCTTCGGTATCTATACTGCCTGGCGGCAGCGCCATCACAAGGGGCGCGGCTCCTGGCAGGACGACAACCCCTGGCTGCTGGAACACCTTGCCGCCTATCTGACATGGCTTGAGGTACTGCGCCTGGCCCTGAACGACCTGGCGGCCCAGGTCATCAATCCTGTGCGGGATACGCCGGTGGATGTGGACCTCATTCTGGATATCGGCAATTCACGCACCACCGGCATCCTGGTAGAGACCCTGCCCCAGCGCGTGACCAATCTCAATGACAGCTACCTGCTGGAGCTGCGGGATCTGAGCTGCCCTGACCGCCTCTATGCCGAACCCTTTGAGACCAGGGTGGAATTTGTGGACGCCGCGTTCGGCAACGATGCCCTTTCACGGCGTTCGGGCAGACAAAGCCCGGCATTTGCATGGCCCTCGGCCGTACGCATCGGCCCCGAAGCCACGCGCCTGGCCACACAGGCTGTCTGTGCCGAAGGGGCTACAGGCATGTCCAGCCCCAAGCGCTACCTCTGGGATGAACGCCCCTGGCAGCAGAGCTGGCGTTACAATACAGGGGGGCAGGCCGAACCCATGGTCAGCCGCGGCCTGTTCGCCCGACAGCTCAACCCGCAGGGCACACCGCTGGCCTGCTTCGATGACCCTCTTTTCAAAAAAAGCCCTGCCCTGCGAAGCCAGCAGAGAGAACCTGTCTTTGAGTCACTGTTCACCCGCTCTTCGCTCATGCTGTTCATGATGGGTGAAATCCTGACACAGGCTCTCATCACCATCAATTCCCCGGCAACACGGGCCAGACGCGAACTGCCCAATCTGCCGCGCCGCCTGAGAAGGCTCATCTTCACCGTGCCCACAGCCATGCCTGTGGCTGAGAAGCGCATTTTCCGCCGCTGGGTGCTCTGGTCAGTACGCGTCATCTGGCAGGCTCTGGGCTGGGAGCAGTATTTCCTTTCTGCAGCCCGTGACAGGACGCACAGCGGTGACTACCGGCGCAGCCCGCAGGTACGCTGTGACTGGGACGAAGCCAGCTGCTCACAGCTGGTCCTTCTCTACAATGAGCTGGCCGTCAAGCAGCACGGCGACGCGCACCATCTTTTCCGCCTTCTGGGTCGGCCGCGTGCCGCCCTGGGGAACCGGCCCTGTGTGCGGGTGGCTTCCATTGACATTGGTGGCGGCACGACAGATCTTTCCATCACCACTTACGAGCTTTCCAGTGGCGAGGGCGACACAGCGCGCATTGTGCCCCACACGGAATTTCGTGACGGCTTCAATATTGCCGGGGACGAGGTGCTGCGTGAGGTCGTGGCCAATCACGTCATCCCTGCCATCAGTGAGGCTCTGGTCAGACATGGCCTGACAGAACCCCGCAGCCTCCTGGCCCAGCTTTTCGGTCGCGACGCCATAGGCATGTCGCAGGAGGAACGTAATACCCGCGTACGCATGGTACGACAGATCGCGGTGCCTGTGGCCCTGGGGCTTCTGGCTGCCTGTGAGAATGCGGATATGCCGGCCATGGCCCAGACCTGCCGTCTGGGGGATTTCTTTGAAGCCCCGCCATTGGCGGCAGAGCCGGAAGAACACGCAACTGACGACACAAAGGCCATACCTGCTTCTGCAGGATCTGCTCCGGGCTTTGTGCCTGCTGTTCGTGCGCCGCGTCCGCAACCAGCCCTGCTGCGCGCCGTGCAGGCCATGGTGCGCCGGGCCTGCCCCACAGCAGAGCCCTTTGACGTGCTGGACGTGCCCCTTGTGGTGCGGCCTCTCGCCATTGACGCCACTATCCGCTCCACCCTGGGGCCAGCCCTCTCGGCCCTGTGTGAGCTGGTGCACCTCTATGACAGTGATGTTCTGCTGCTCACAGGCCGGCCCAGCGCCTGGAGGGGCGTCATTGCCTCGGTACTGGCCAAACTGCCAGTGCCACCAGACAGGATTATCCCTATGCGCCAGTACCATGTGGGCAGCTGGTATCCCTTTGCTGATGCTCTCGGCCGTATCACTGACCCCAAGACCACTGTGGTTGTGGGGGCCATCCTCTGCGCGCTGGCCGACGGACATCTGGAGGGCTTTTCCTTTGACTCGGCTTCGCTCAGCCTCAAGTCCACAGCCCGCTATATCGGCGAGATGGATATCAACGGCCAGCTCAGACGGCCCAAGGTCTGGTTCAGTGTGGACGTGGACAGTAAAGAAGGCTCGGAACAGAGCCGTCAGGTGGCGTTCAGTGGCCCGCTTTCCATCGGCTACCGACAGCTGGATGCCGAGCGGTGGCCCACAACGCGCTATCATCTCCTGACCTTTGCCAATGAGGAGGCACGGGCACGGGCCTCAGGACGGCTGCCCTATCAGGTGGAAATACGCCTCATGGTGGACGATGTCTGGGACGATGCCCCCCGCCAGGACGATGAAAAAGACAGCCGCAGCGAAGGGGAATTCAGCATTGATGCCATCATGGACAATCAGGGGCGGGCCGTGGACCGACGGGACCTGGAAATACGACTCCAAACCTTGAAGCTGGACGAAGGCTACTGGCTGGACACCGGCATTGTGACCGATGCGGGCTAACAGGGGATGATCATGCAGCAGGATATGGATCTGGCACGGCTCTGTGCAGAACTGGCAGGACAGTCCCGTCAGGCCGTGGACTGGCTTCAGGATAACAGCGCACTGGTGGGCAGCGAATGCACGGCCCTGCAGAAAGACATGCGCCACGCGGCCCGTTTTTTCAGCAAATGCGAACAGGCGGCCCGGCGCAAGATGTGCGTGGGTGTTTTCGGCCCCAGCCAGTCGGGCAAGTCCTATCTCATTTCGGCCCTGGCCCGCGATCCGCAGGGGGCGCTTCTGGCGGATTTTGCGGGAAGGTCCTTTGACTTCATCACAGAGATCAACCCCGAAGGCGGCAAGGAATCCACCGGTCTTGTCACCCGTTTCACCACTACTCCCCCTGTTGAGGCGAGTACGGACTTCCCCATCCGTCTGCGCCTGCTCACCGAGGCTGATGTGGTACGCGTACTGGCCAATACCTACTATGCCGACTGTGAGCACAAGGAGGCCCCGGAGCTGGAGCCGCTCATGGCAGCCCTGCAGGAGCTTGCGGCCCGTGTACACCGCCCCCCTGCAGAGCCCGCCGGGGTCAGCAGCGATGATGTAGAAGACATACGGGAGTATCTGAACAAGAATTTCAGTTCACGTCCCCGTGTGCAGATGCTTCAGAGAGCCTACTGGACAACGGCCATGGAGCTGGCACCCTTCCTCACGCTGGAAGACCGGGGCCGCCTCTTCGGTCTTATCTGGGACTCGCTGCCCCGTTTCACATCGCTCTATGTTACGTTGTGCTCGGCCCTGCGCGATCTGGGCTTCCCGGCCGAGGCCGGCTGCCCCATAGAAGCTCTGATTCCCCGTCAGAACAGCATCATTGACGTGGCTTTGCTCAACGGCCTGAGCAGTGAAAGCGGTGACACCCTGCCCGTACTGGGCACAGGGGGACGTAAGGCAGAGCTGCCGCGCGCTGTTGTCACGGCCCTGACGGCTGAAATCACCATATACATGAAGCACAAGCCTGATGACTTTTTTGACCATACTGACCTTCTGGATTTTCCTGGTTACCGCTCCCGTCTCAAGCTGGACGACCTGCGGGCAGAGCTGGAACGCCCCAGAGAGGAGACCGGGCTGGGCCTGCTGGAAAATCTTTTTCTGCGAGGCAAGGTGGCTTACCTCTTTGAACGCTACTGTGAAGAAAAAGAGCTGACCAGTATGCTGCTCTGCATCGGCCCCGGCAATCAGGAAGTGCAGGATCTGCCCCGTGCCGTACAGGAATGGATATGCTCCACCCACGGAGAGAACCCGGCCCTCAGGGCGGGCAGGGCTCCAGCGCTTTTCTTTGTTCTGAGCAAGATGGACATGGAGTTTGAAAAAAAGAAAGGGGCCCCCAATGTGGAGGCACGCTGGAGCATCCGCCTGCAGTCCTCACTGCTGGACTTCTTCGGCAAACAGCACGACTGGCCCACCAACTGGGATGGCGTCCGCCCCTTCAACAACGTCTTTTTGCTGCGTAATCCCAACTTCCGCTGTGAAGCCATCTTTGATTTTGCCGATGACCGTGAAACAGGCATCAGAGCTGATCAGAAAGGCTATGTGGAAGAAGTGCATCAGGCCTTTCTGGCTTCACCGCTGGTGCAGCATCATGTGGCAGACCCCGAGACTGTCTGGCAGGCGGCCATGACGCTCAATGACGGTGGTGTGGGTCTTCTGCGACAAAAACTCAGACCGCTCTGCAATCCGGAACTGAAACGCCGTCAGATAGCGGTCATCCTTGACGAAAAACGCGAGCAGACAGCCGCCAAGCTGGCACCGTTCCATAAGAGTGATGACAGGGAGGAGTTGCGCCGCCGACAGGAACAACTGTCACGTACCCTGGTAGCCCTGCTGGCCGGCCTGGCAGAAAAACAGCTCTTTGGCGAATTTCTGGCAGGTCTTCAGGTACACGATTTCGACCTGCACGAAATATGCTCCCGCACGGGACAGGACCATACGGAATCTTCTGCCGCACCCACGGCACCTTTGGTGGGAACACGCGTTTCGGCCAACGCCATTTTAAGCGACATCTTCGGTGATGATACAGGTACGGCTCCAATACCTGACCCAGTTCCGGCGACCGCTCAGGAGGCCCGCGACAGTACGGCCCTTTTCGTCAATCTGGCCCTGGAGCACTGGGCAGGCCGCCTCCGTGATCTGGCGTCCAATGCCGAGCTGCGCAACCGTTACGGCCTGCCCGCCAAGGAAGTTGATCAGCTGTGCCATGAGCTTGTGACTGCCTCTGCCCGCTGGCAACTGCGCCAGAAACTGGAAGAAGAGCTGCGCCGCAATGCCGCTTACAGTAATATGGCCCGTGAGCGTCTTGTATGGAAGCAGGTCAGCCTGGCAGCTGATGCCATCAATGCCTTCACGGACTGGCTGGGCTTTGATCCCCGCTACCGGGACACTGGTGAACGTACTGTCGTTTTTGGCGGCAGAAATGTCACGCTTTTCGAACCGCCCGCACCTTTTACAGGCGAACCCCGTATAAGCGAGGAGGAGCGCCCCTATGACCGCCTCTGGTATACGGACTGGTTACGGGCTCTGGCCTGGAACATCATGGCCAATGTGGATTTTGAGGACGGCCAGCAGATAGACCATGAACAAAACGACCGCCTGCGCCGCATCCTGCAGGCATTCAGGGGATAAGGACATGCGTGCCACCATCAAGAGCGATCCCGGTCGCGGACCGGGGTATGGCATCATTGAGATCCATGAAGCATCTGCCGTGGACAGGCCGACATTCCTGCTGCGCAGGGCGTCGGATGGCAAACTGCTGTCTGCCAGTGGCTGGCAGGAAAGCGAAAGCCCTCTTTACCCTGATGCCTGGGACAATGATTCCTCTGTGCTGCGCCTTGCTGTAGGCCCGGCCATTGTGGATGAGCTGGATCATCTTGACGCCTACCGCATATCCCTGCAGGGCCAGGGGCAGTGCATGCTCGCCATGGAAAATCTGCTCTATTCCAACATGAGCGGTGGCCAAGGTATGGGAGCAATGGCCCCTTCTGCAGTGACGCCTCCCCAGCCTGATCCTGTTCCCGCCCCTGCCCCGGAGCCTGAACCGGAGCCGGTCGCTGCGCCTGTTGCTGCCCCCCCTCAACCCGTAGCCGAGCCGCCTGCCAGCACCACAGGCAAACGTTCCCCACTGCTCATGATCCTGCTGCTGATAGTGCTTGTGGCCGCAGCAGGTGCGGCTGTCTGGTGGTTCGTCCTGCGCGGGCCCGCACCATCTCCCCTGCCCCCTGTCGGCAACAGTGCACCTGCACAGCAGCCTCTGCCCCCGAACGATGAAGCGCAGCCGCCCAAGCCGTCAGCTACGCCTGCGCCTCAGCAAAAACAGCCCCCCCTGCGCATGGCACGGGAGCATTTGCGTGGACAGGCTGACCCGGACCTGAGCCTTGCCCTGGCCCGTCCTCTGCGCAACAATAACGCTGGCAGTGAGGAAAGTGACGCCGCCTTCCTGCTGCTGGAAGACGCTTCACAGAAAGGCAATGCCGAGGCCATGCTCCTGGTGGGACAATACTACGACCCCACAAACAGCCTTCCCAAGGGCAGCATACCGTCAGACATGGCCCAAGCGCGCTACTGGTACGAGCAGGCCCAGCAAAAAGGACAGCCCCAAGCGGCCGCAGCTCTGCACGCTCTGCGCGCCCATGTGCAGACTGAGGCCGAAAAGGGCAATGCGGAAGCCCGGCTTTTACTGCGGCAGTGGCCGCAAGGAGAATAGCTCATGTTTTTGCGCTCGTTACTGGCACTGCTGGCGTTTTTCTGCCTGTACAGTGCTTCCACTGCCAACAGCGCACCATTGCTGCAGGAAGGCAAAAAAAGCCTTTTTCAGCGTGTGGTCAGCCATCCCGGTGCGGTTCTGCGCGCCGAAGCCCGCGCAGACGCCCCTGTAGTGCAGGCAGCTGTCACGCCCTTCAGTGTCTTCTATGTCTATGCCCGTCAGGAAGGCTGGCTGCAGGTGGGCCTTTCGTCCAGTCAGGCCCAGGGCTGGCTTGATGCGGGAAAAACCACTGCCTGGAACCAGTCTCTGACACTGCTCTTCAGCCCCCCTACCGGCCGTGATCCGGTGCTTTTTTTCAAAACGGAAAAGGATCTTCAGGAGATCTGCGAAGCGCAGGACATGGAACAACGTCTTGACGCTCTTCTGGCCGCAGCCCGCCGTAAAAACAATGATACCACGCTGCCTCAGGATCTGCCCATCCTTGCCAGCGAACCCCTGGGCGAACAGGGGGCCGTATCGGAAAAACGTTTTTACCTCATGCCCATCCTGGGTATGAATGACCCTTTTGAAGGTGTCAAATTCCTTCAGGTGGCATCCATTGATCCCGGCAGGCATGCCAGCGGGGAAACGACAGAGCCGGGCAGGGGAAACGGAGCCGCACCTACGGCACCTCCCAAGACCGGCATCGCACTGGTCATAGACACGACCATTTCTATGAAGCCCTATATTGAACAGAGCCTCAATGTGGTGCGTGAAATCTACGACAGCATTGGAAAAAACCATATGGCCGACAATGTGGGTTTTGCCGTTGTGGCCTATCGCAGCAGTACGGCGGCTGTACCGGGCCTGGAGTATGTTTCTACTGTGGTCAGCGATTTTGCCACTGCCAGAGACCGCAAAGCCCTTGAAGGCAGGCTGGCACAGGTACGCGAAGCCACCGTATCCAGCCATGACTTCAACGAAGACTCTCTGGCAGCGGTCTATCAGGCAGTGCAGGCCCTGAGCTGGGAAGACTATTCTTCCCGTCTTATTCTGCTCATCACCGATGCTGGCCCGCTCAGAAGTGATGACAAATACGCGTCTGTCACGATGGGGGTCAACGAGCTCAACGACTTTGCGCGCCAAAAAGGCATCTGGATAACAAGCCTGCATATCAAAAGCCCTGGCGGGGCCAAAAATCACCGCTATGCCGAAGAAAGCTATCGCGCTCTCAGCCGGCTGTCGGGACAGCGCTCCAACTATCAGGCCGTGCCCGCGCCCACGCCGTACAGCGCACCCGCGATGATGATGGGGGCCAAGGCCAGGGTGATGCTGAAGGGGCCGAATTTCACAAAGGTGCTGATGATCTGAAGCACCACGATAATGGCGGCAAACAGGGTGAGGGTGACCGCCTTTTGATATTTCAGCTTCCGTTTCATACTGTCCTCCTTCGAAAAAACGTCTCGTAAATTGCCTTCATTATAGCATTGCCGCCCCCCTTTGTCAAGGCAGAGCAACGAAAAAACGCTCTATTTTCCGAAATATTCCCGAGGGGAGACGCCGAATTCCGCCTCAAAAACGCGGTAAAAGCTGCGCACCGAGCCAAATCCGCAATCCATACTGCATGCGGTCACAGTCCCCTCTCCCGCCTTCAGGCGTAGCACGCATTCCCGCAGTCGCACCGCGGAAAGATACTTGCAAAAGGAGATGCCAAAGGTCTCGCGGAACACGCGGGAAAGATAACTGGGATGATAGCCCCATTTTGCCGCGAGAGTGC
>JAFQNG010000013.1 GCA_017396005.1 Desulfovibrio sp. | reverse complement strand
CAAAATAGAAATCATGTTTGGCAGACTTAAGGATTGGCGCAGAATTGCCACGCGTTATGACCGTTGCGCCCATACATTCTTTTCTGCCATTTGCATTGCTGCCATTGTTATCTTTTTTATTTAATGAGTCCTGAGCCTAGAGAGGACTGGGGGCAGAAAGGTTGCCTTGCTTGTGTCTTGGGAGCTGGAGCCGGATACTCAAGCTGTGACCTGTGGCGGCAAAACCTTTACCCGTCTGGCAGGTGAAAACCTGACCTCGCTATTTGAGCGTGTTGGGAAAACACTCGCTCCTTTGCCGGGGCAGGTGCTGTGGATCGCTGCGGCCTGACGGCTGGACATGTGACGGGCAAAGGCCGGGGGATTACCTCCGGCCTTTTCTTTTTCTGCTGGGCAGGGGGGAAGGCTATCACTGTCTGTTGGGGCTTTATAAGTTTTGCCCACAGATTGAAAGCAGTCCGCCATTTTGTTATGTCTGCTGCGAGGGCCAAACCTCCCAAAGGAGGTGAAGCCTATGAAGCAGTTCCTGCTGGATGTCCTTGCGGGCATCATGTCAGCCCTTATGGCGGCTTGGATTCTTTCCTGCCTGAAATAAGGATGGCCCGGTAGGGAGCTGCATCCTTACCGGGCCTAAGTTCGAGTAGCAGTTCCTGCTGCAAAAACTCAGGCGGTTGGCCCACGGGGCGGCGGGTGTTACCAGCACTCACCGCTCCTTTCTTTTTCTTTATGCAATGCACCACAGAGGTGTCAAGCTGTGCCTTCTCTCTCTACCGGGCGGTCTGTCTCTGCTGATGGCAGGGCCTGTGTGTGGCATCAAAAAATTTTTTTCAGTGGCAGAAGGTGAGGCCAAAACGTGGGGCTGGTGTGGAGCCAGATGTGGGGCCAGCACAAGACGTAACTTGAACGTATGCGGGGCCAATACGGGGCCAGACTGAAAAAGGGGTCACAGCATTTTACTGTAACCCCTTGAAATCATTGGCGCGCCCGGGAGGAGTCGAACCCCCGACCAAGAGCTTAGAAGGCTCCTGCTCTATCCAACTGAGCTACGGACGCATGAAATATTATTTTATTTTTAAATATATTTATTGTCAAGATTTTTGTCAGAATGATCAGCATCAGAAGTTTTTCTGAGCCGGGGATAGCTGTCAGGCCTCTTCTGTGGTATGCAGGTTCTTGTCAAAACCCAGGAGCCCCTGATGCGTATTTCCGTGATAATCCCGGTCTGGAACCTGTGGGAAATGACTGCCTCCTGTCTGCGGTCCCTGGCCGGCTGCAGCCCGGGCATGGACATGCAGGTAGTAGTGGTAGACAATGGCTCCAGCGACAGCACTGCAGACCAGCTCGCTTCACTGGGGCACAGCCTCTGGGGAAAGGACTTCCTGCCTGTACGCCTGCCAGAAAATATGGGCTTTGCCAAAGCCTGTAATACAGGAGCCCGTGCCGCTGACAGTGACCTTCTGTTCTTTGTCAACAATGACATCACCTTTACAGAAGACTGGCTGCCCCCTCTGCTTGCAGTACTTGGCAAAGCCGGCACAGGGGCAGTCGGGCCACTGCTGCTTTTCCCTGACGGGCGTTGTCAGCACTGCGGGGTAAGCTTTTCACCCTTACGCAAGTCTCTGCACCTGTACAGCCATTTTCCCGGCAACCATCCGGCCCTGCGCAGTACGCACCCTCTACAGGCCATTACCGGAGCGGCCATACTGCTGCGGAAAGAAACTTTTTTCACTGCCGGGGCTTTTTACGAAGGATATCAGAACGGTTATGAAGATCTTGACCTCTGCTTCAGCCTGGCCAGGCATGGTCTGAAATGCCGTATGGCCCCTTCCAGCGTGCTGTATCACCACACCAGCCAGACCCCGGGCCGCTTCAAAAAGGATGAAGACAATGCTGCGCTTTTCAGCCAGCGCTGGGGCAGACAAGTACAGGCAGACCTGCATTTGCAGGCTGCAGTAGACGGCTATGAAACGCGTATCAGCCCGCGCTGTGCAGTCTATCTGACCCTGTCAGAGCAGCGGGAGAAGGAGCTGACCGCCAGTGCCCTTTCTCATGACACTGACGATCTTCTGAACCTGCTGGAAGAAGAACCGCTCTGGCTGAACGGCTATCTGCATGCCGCACGTATGCTGAGCCAAAAAGGCGAACAGGCCGCTGCCATAGAGCTCATGTGCAGAGCCATACGCTTTTTCCCCATTCCCAAAGCACAGACATGCCTGCTGCACCTGGCCCGAGAAGCCGGTCTTGAAGAGTTACCTGACATACTGCGGCTGGAACTTGCACCTGATGCCGAACTCATGGAGCAAAACAGAAAACGCATTCAGTTTTTAAAACGGGAAGCTGCCAAAAATGGCCAGCACAGGCTGGAACATATCCTTGCCTGCTGGCTTGAGGAAAACGTCCGCCTTCTGTTCTGAAAACTGATGGCATCAGCCCAGCAGATGGGCACGCAATACCTGCAGTATTTTGTCCAGCTCCAGAGGTTTGCCCAGATGCCCGTTCATACCGGCTGTAAAGCAACGCTCCACGTCTTCGCTGAAAACATGGGCTGTCATGGCAATGATGGGCACTGTGCCGGCCTCAGGGACGTTGAGGGCACGTATGCGACGGGTGGCCTCGATACCGTCCATGACAGGCATCTGCACATCCATGAAAATGATATCATACCTGTCGGGCCGCGCTTCGAACATGCGCACGGCCTGCTGCCCGTCCTCTGCACAATCTGTGTCGATACCCGAAGGTCCAAGCAGGGTGAGCAGTATCTCCCGGTTGATAGCCACATCCTCTGCCAGGAGCATACGCCGCCCTCTGAAGATGCCTTCCACAGACTCCAGAGGTGCGGGCGCGGAAGTCAGTGAGCTGTCTTCTGGTGCGCGGGCCAGACGAACAGTGAAAAAGAAACTGGCCCCTCGGCCCTTGCCGCTCTCCACCCACAGATGCCCGTCCATGAGCTCCACCAGATGGCGTGAAATGGACAAACCCAGGCCTGTGCCGCCGTATTTACGGGTGATGCCGCTTTCTGCCTGCTGGAATGGCTGAAAGAGCCGGGCCTGCTGTTCCGGGCTGATGCCAATGCCGCTGTCACGTACGCACACACGGATGGTACAGTGCGCCTCCTCCTCTTTTTCCAGCACAGCTTCCAACCGTACAAAGCCGCCGCTGGGAGTGAACTTGACAGCATTGGACAAAAGATTGGTCACCACCTGGCTCAAGCGCTGATCATCGCCCAGCAGCGCCGATGGGATGGCAGGGTCAATATCCACCCCAAAGGCCAGGTTTTTCTCTGTCATGCGAAATTCGATGATGTCAGCCGTACGGCGCAGCATGGCTTCCAAACTGAAGGGCAGCTCATCCAGCTCCATCTTGCGGGACTCGATCTTGGCCATGTCCAGCACGTCATTGATGACGGCCAGCAGATGGCCGGAAGCTGCGGCTATCTTTTCAAAAGCCTCATCCTTGCGGGCAATGTCCGCAGCCTGCCTGCCAATGGCGGTCATGCCTATGATGGCGTTCATGGGTGTGCGTATTTCATGGCTCATATTGGCCAGAAATTCGCTCTTGGCCATATCTGCCTTGCGCGCCACCTCAGCCAGATGCTGGGCGCGGTTCACCTCATCCAGCAGCTTGTGATTGGCTTCCTCCAGCTTGCACCGGGCCCTTTGCAGGGCCTGACGGGACTTATGCAGTTCTGTGGTGTCGGCGCTGCAACCAAAGACTTTCTTCAGGGCACCGGCATTGTCGAAAATATAGAGATAGGAAAGTCTGAGCCATTTTGTCTGGCCGTCCCTGGTCTTGACCAGGGCCTCAAGGTCACGGGTGATGGGTTTTTCAGGCGTGGGACGATGCCGGTAGAAATCCGAGCTGTCCACAAAACGGTCGGCAATACTGGTACCCAGCAGCTCTGACGGGCTGTAACCCAGGTGATCCAAAACCCGTTCGGACACATAATCAAAGCATTCATGAGCGTCCAGCGACCAGAGAATGTCACCCGAGGCTTCCTCCGCATGGTGGAAGCGGCGTTGCGATGCCTGCAGATCTCCCACGATCTTGTTCTGACGCAGAGCAAGGCTGATGAGCAGCCCCACACTTTGTACGATCTTTTCTTCGCTTTCAGACCAGATGCGTTCATAGTGGCAGTCGTCAAGGCCGATGAAACCGCACAGATCCTGCCCCAGAAAGATGGGAGCACACAGGAGTGAGACAACCCCCTGCTGTCCATAAAATTCATGCTCTGGTGAAGGCATGTCACGCAGCAGCATATTGATGCTCTGCTCAGCGCTGAAAACTTCCAGCCAGGAAGGGATGACTTCAGAAACCGGCCTGTTGAGGACAAAATCCTTACCCTGCAGGGATTCGACCTCAGCTGACCATTCGTACATCTGGCTGGTATGGAGTTCGGCGTTTATCTCGGGGTGCGGGCTGTCGTGTATGGCCCATATATAGGCCCTGTCAGCACTGGTGATACGGCCCAGTATCTTGAGTATGCCGTTGATGGCATGGTCAAAATCCGTATCGCCGAAAAGCAGCAGATGGGCAATGCGGCTGACGCACTGCAGCAGACCGTTCTGCTGTTGCAGATGCACCTCCCACTGACGTTCTTCAGTGGAGGCCAGCAGTATGAGCGCCTGGCCGCTGCTTACATCTTCATGCAAGAGGCAGGCACTCAGTCCGGTCGTGCTCAGCTTGCACCAGGAAACTTCATGGCCCTCACCATGATGACTGTAACTGTTCAGACCCAGTGCGCTCAGGCTTTCACCTGCTGTCAGCATCACCGGGCTGCACAGCCGGGCACAGCTGTTGTTCCAGGCAAGCAGCGTACCGTTATGACCATCAATAAGCGCCAGAGGCTGCGGTGAAAGACGGAGCAGGGTCTGAATGAGTCCTGAAGAGATGCTCTGCATGTCCGTAACCTTCCCACATGAAAACTGTCAAAGACGAAGACTCTCTGCACCGTTGCCGGACTGTACACCTGTGCCCTGAACATGTCCATGATCCGCCACAGGTGCGTGCTGAAAAAAGGGCCTCAATAGTCCATTTTCCAGCGCAGACCTCCCCAGGTGCTGTTCTGCTCGCTGCGTATCTCCAGGTTGGTACGCGGCGTCAGCTCGTACTGTATGGTAAAGGCCGTGCTGTCAGACTTCATGCCCTGCTCCACGCCCATGTACAAGTCTTCTGTAATATATTTGCCCATTTCAAGGGTCGTACCATCAGCGCTCTGTGAACCAGGATCACCGGAAGCGCCACTGGCCGAATCCCCAAGGCGCAGCACATCTACCCCCAGTATGTCGCGCGTGGTATCCAGTATGCTGTTACCGCCAGAGCCAAAGCCCGCCAGTTCGGCCACGGCAGCGGCCAGACGCAGGCTTTCCAGACGGCCCAGTTCATTGGCGCTGCGGCCAAAGAGGATACGTGAGAGGATCTCGTCCCTGGGCAGGGAGGGATCACTGGTCAGCTCCAGCTTCATCTTGCGCACTGTGCCGGTAATGTTGATTTGTGCTGTCAGGTCAGGCGTTTCATTGGTCAGCTGCAGGTCCAGCAGAGGATTGGCCGGGTCTCCACCGCCAAAGGCAATAATGCCGCGCGAAAGAACAAACTTCTTTGTCAGAAAATCAAAATTGCCCTTGATAGCCCGCAACTGGCCAGAAATGACCGGGCTGACAGGGCTGCCCCCGATTTTGATGAAGGACTGCCACTGGCTGCTCAGGCCATGACCCTCCACCATGAAGCGGCCGGGGATGAGGACGCGGATATCGAGAGAACCAGCATGGTCAGACGTTGGTACTGCCCCTTCACTGCTTGCTGGCACATCGGCTGCGGCTGTCGCCTGGGCCGGGGCAGTGCCGCTGCTGATGGGCAGGGTGGTGAAGCTGGCAGGTACCGACAGATTGTTAAGCAGTATGTCGCCCCTGTTGACACGTATTTCACCCTTGACATCAGGCGCTGTGAGGCTGCCTGTCACTGCCGCCTCACCAGAAAGATCAATGTGCACGTCTCGACGGCGCAGGGGCCGCAGACGATCCAGCTTTGCCTGCACATGGAGGCGACTGCCGTCAAGGCTGCCGTCACCCCGCGCCTTCAGGCTGCCCCCCCTGCCGTCAGCCAGTGAAAAATCCAGTCGCATGCCACCTGTCAGCGGCAGAGCGTCCGGCTTCGCTGTTTCGACCTTTTTACCGTCCACATCCAGAGCCAGCTTTATGTCCTGCAAAAGCACACCCAGGCCAAGATCTTCAAAGCGGCCCTTATCCATGCGAACCAGGCCCTTGAAAGAAGGAGCTGCCAGGGTACCTGCCAGATCCAGCTTCAGAGACAGTCGGCCGTTGAGACGACGGTCAGCCTGTGGCACAAGTCTCCAGAGCGGACCAAGAGCACCACTCCAGCGTACAAGCCCGCTCAAAGGACGATCCATGGCTGGCACAGGCATGCCGTCAGCGCCAAACAAAAGAGGCAGGCGTACACGCAGAGCCGAATCCTCACCGCCCAGAGCCTTGAGGGTGGCAGGCGGCAGCTCCAGTCGGGCCGTGAGGGCACTGCCCTCAGCGCCGTGCTCCACCTGTCCACTCAGGGCCAGATCCAACGGGGCCAGAGGGCTGCCCGCCAGCTTGAGACGACGCACATCCAGCCGCCACACCCCGCTGGGGCGGCCCGTTGCGCCATTCAGCCGCGCCTGCATCTCTACCCTGCCTTCAGGCAGGGCAGGGACGAGCATGCGCCAGGGAGCCAGATCCAGTTTTTGCAGTGCCAGACGCAGATCCAGACTGCCAGGGGCAAGGCCGCCCTGCGCTTCAAGATGGCCTGAGGGGCTGATATCTATATCCAGGCCCGAAACACCATAGTTGTTCTGCCTGCAGGTCAGTTCTGCCGGCCTGGTGAGGCGCAGACCAAGGGGCTGCCTGGGAGGCTGCTTGCCGTCAGCTGCCGGTGCCAGCATGGGCAGGAGGCCGTCCAGCTGCAGAACCAGTTCACGCATGCGCACCAGACCCGGCTGCCAGCTGGCGTCCACGCGGCTGACCACCGCTCCGGAACTTTCCAGACGCACGTCCAGCGGGCCGGTTACAGGCCCTCTGGCCTGTACGTCTACCCCCAGAGCCAAACTTTCATATGTACCTCTGCCCAGGTGCAGTCCTGCCTCCAGAGCCGGAGTGCCCAGACAGTCTGTGAGGCTCGCCTCACCATGAAAATCCGCTGCCTGCACAGCAGCTCCCTGCCCACCGGGTTTGAAGCTGAAACGGGGTATTGCCCAGCGCAGGCTCATATTCTGCTGCGTCTGTCTGCCCTGTCCCTCAGCCAGTGTCTGCAGGGCGCGCATTTCAAGATCAAGAGATGCTTCCCCTGCCATGGTGCTGCCCGGCACCAGGGCCGACAGGGTCTGCCAGTCCAGCACACGCACCCGCACATGACCATCCAGCGCAGGCTGCGCCAGATCAGCAAGCGCTGCCGTGATATCACCCCTGCTTTCCAGACCAGCGGCCTGCAACTCCAGTTGCACCCGTGGAAGAAAAACACTGCCGTCCACAGCAAGCCGCAGCTCGGCAGGACGGTTCAGTATTACCGTAAGGGGACCTGGAGCATCCTTCTCGCGGGCAGGACGGTGCAGACTAAGCTCATGCCTGAGCTGTACCGGGCCGTCCAGCCAGGCAGCCGTACCCTGCTGCCAGCGTGCCTGCGTCTGACTGCTCAGGGCACCGGCCTTCAGCTTCAGCGTGTCCAGACTCAGATGCGCAGTTCGTACCGGGCCTTCCGGCCCTGTGCTGCAGCCTGTTGCCGCCTTCAGCTCCAGGCGCACATCATCGCCCAGGAGGTCAGCAGGCAGGCCTTCGCTCTGCAGGCGTGGTCTGCCAACAGTGGCATGCAGGCTCACCTGCCCTTCCAGGCTGTTCTCTGCCCCTGCGTCCGCAGACGAGGCCCTGGCCTCGGCAGTGAGCTCTGCCGCAAGAGCGGCCATTTCCAGACCGGGCAAAGCCAGCGCACTGCCGTCAGGCCTGTCCAGACGCAGCCCTGCTTTCAGGCGCAGGCCGTCTCTGTCCAGGAACGCGCTGGCGTCAAGACTCACAGCCGCCTGCTCTGTTTCTTCCCCCTGTTCCTCAAGCGATGCCGCGCCCAGCAGGGCCACGGGCAGGAGGGCTTTTTCCAGCCGCAGACTTTCCAGGCGCACAGCCGGCAGCCAGTCAGGCAGGGCATTGCAGGCCCGTGTCACATCACCCAGCAGGTTGCGGAGACCCTCTTCCGTGAGCGGTGCTGAGGGCGGGGGGGGCGGCGTATCTGGCAGGAGGGGCAGACGGAGCAGAACCGGCCTCAGGCTCTGCACATGGTCTATACGCACAGTGCCGGGCAGGGCTGTCACATCCAGCAGAAAGCTGTTGTCCGGTGCCTGCAGCCAGATACCCTGAGAGTCTGCCATCTCCAGACCAAAGGCAGCACCAAAGGGCAGAGGGCCGGAAAGGCTGGTCAGGCGGGCCTGCAGGCCCATGGGCTCCAGGGACTGTGCCAGTACGCTGTTGATCTGCCCTCTGAGCCAGGCCTGACCGCCCTCACTGCGGCACAGCCATCCCAGACCGGCCATCATGAGGCACAAGAAGGCAAGCAGCCCCCAGAATATACGCCGCAGCCAGCGACGACGGGGTCGTGTAGGGGTATCTGTTCCAACAGCCGGGGAGGAGGTCTGTGGTATTTCCTGCATCAGAAACTCTGCCCTATGCTGATATAGATTTGCAGCGGCGCATCGTCTTCATCCTGGCGCAGGGGAGTAGCCACGTCCAGGCGCAGGGGGCCGATGGGCGTAAAATAGCGAAGCCCTAGGCCCGCGCCCCAGTCCATATCGCCGATAATATGCGGGAAGGGGTCTTTGTACACCATACCGCCATCCAGAAAAGGCACAAAACCTATATCTTCGGTCACCTTGAAGCGTGCTTCCAGATTGACGATCTGATAGGAGCGCCCGCCCAGAGGGTCATCCTCCCGGTCGCGCGGGCCAATGGTCTGATAGGCATAGCCGCGCACCGTGCTGGCACCGCCCGCGTAGTAGCGCAGGCTGGCAGGGATGTCGTACAGGGAGGAGCCGGACATGAAGCCCCCTTCCAGCCGGGCTGCCAGAATCAGGAAATCGTCAGGCCTGCCCCGTGCGTCACGGCGTGGCGCATAGTAGAAATTGGCGGCCAGCGTCCCTGCCCAGGCGGCAAAGGGCTCTTCGTACATGCCGCTGAAAGGTGCGAATTTCACCTCTGCCAGAGAACCGCGGGTGGGATTGAGCACATTGTTGCGGCTGTCAAAACGCAAATGGGCTTCTGGCTGAATGACGCCGAAGCTCTGCTTCTTGTGCAGGTTATCTTCCAGATAGCCACTTTCGCCGGAAAGCCCTATGCCCCCCCACCAGCGGCGGGAAAAATTGCGCTCTATGCCTGCCCCGGCAGCCACGGTTTCCTTGATATAGGCCTCCGTATCCTCCCGCAGGGCAGAGCCGGAGGCCTTGAGGCGCTGTCTGGGGGAAAGGAAGGCCGGCTTTTCAAAGACAGCCTTGATACCCTGTTTGTCAGTGGCCAGAGGCGCCGTGACCGTGAGCTTTTCGCCGTTATGGAAGAGGTTGCGGTGTTCCCAGCCAGCCTCGACCCCCAGGCCAGTATCCGTAGCATAGCGTGCGCTGGCATTGACAGAGCGGAAGCGTCGCTCGCTCACATCCACGGCTACCGGCAGTTCCAGCAGGCCATCGCCGAGATCTCTGGCTTCATCGGGCAGAGGCTCGGCACTGACTGTGCGGAACAGCCCCAGGCCGCGCAGCGTATTGGCATACTCTTCCAGTGTATCGCTGTTCCAGGGGCGTTTGCCCGGTGTCCAGGGTGCAATGGCCTGCAGGTATTCGGCATTGACCTCTCTGGCCCCCAGCACCCTGATGTCGCCCATGAGTGCGGGCGAGCCCGGCTCCAGGATGACCAGCACATTGAGCTTGTGCGCCGGGCGGTCCAGCGTGTATTCAGCTCTGGCAATACGAGCCAGCGGGTATCCCCTACGGCGCATGCGCTCTGGCAGTCTGTCCACAGCTGCCAGAACGTCAGAAGCAGTGACAGCCCGACCTGGCTCCAGGCCCGGCACATGGTCAGGAAAACGCGGCGGCGGCACAGGCTCACGGCTCAGGCCCAGAAAACCCGCAGGCCGTGTACGGTTTTTAAAGAGCTCAGGCACATGGGGCTCAGGCTCATAGCGTATGTCAGCCCGCCCCAGGCTGTAGCGCTGGCCGGACTCCAGGAGCAGTGTGACCTGCACCGGGCTGACTGCCTCATCTATGCTGAACGAGGCCTTGCCGTCATAGTAGCTCTGGGAATGGAGGAGCTTGAGGGCGCTTTCCACATCCAGGCGGGCCCGCCGCTCCAGGGCCAGCAGACTGTCAGGCGGCTCCTTGACCAGCAGAGCCAGCTGGCTGGCGCTCTCCATCTTGCTTTTCAGTGCACTCTTTGCGTCATCAGGGCCGTGTACCTCTATATGTACCCTATAGGGCAGTGGTGTGCCCTGCCACTCTTCGGCCGCTTCACCGTGGGCCGCATCGGCCTGGGCAGGGTCCATTTCGCTGTTTTTCTGCAAAAGGCCGCAGCCTCCCAGCAGGAATGACAGCAGCAGTACAAAGGGAATAAGCCAAGCCCCGACAGAGAGTCTGGGATAATGCGAATCAGGAGCAACGGGAAGGGGCGTAGAGCAACGCATGACTCTATATAAGCCGTAGACCCGTAAGGTGCAACCGCTGCCAGGGTCTTCTTGCAAAAAAACAGTCTTTTGCTAGTTTGCACTGTAACGGAGGCCACCCATGAAGATACTCCTGATCTTTAGCGTACTGGCATTGGCCGCTGTCTTTGCCGTCAAGCATCTTGCAGGGCAGCCGCCCCTGCGGGGCATGGTCATGTATGCCTCCCCGGCTCTTCCCGCCCTGGCCTCACGCGCCCGGCCTGAAATCATCCTCATCCCTGACGCAGGCATGCAGCTGCGTGGCGCTGGCTGGCGCAGCCTGTCGCCCAGGACGCGCAAGAGTATTGACGGGGATGCCCGCCTCTGGTTTGCCTGCTACCAGCAGGGTGAGGGCCGGCTGGTCACTGCCCTGGCCGAAGCAGAAAATCAGTGGCAGTGGGAGGCAGCCCATCATCCACCCTTCCCTGTTCTGCGCCAGCTGCAGTATGACTACAAGGGGCAGACACTGTACGAAAGCCTTTATGTGCTGCCAGTTGCCGAAGATCCCTTTGCCCAGGGCCTGCCCGAAGACAGCCATGTGCTGATCTATCGTGCCAAGTTCCTGCTTTTTTTCCGCAAGATGCAGATCATCGTGGAGTATCGCGAAGCTCTGCCCGACCAGCAGGGACCTGTGCAGGACATAGCCTTTGAAACGGCCCGGCTCAATGCGTTCCAAACCCGTGCCCGCACAACCTGGCAGGCAGTTTTCCCGGACAGGCAGGAAATGGCTGCCCTCGCGTCAGACATGCAGAAGCTGGATACAGCCCCCTCTCAGTTTTCACGCCGCAAGCTTTCGCGCTGGGTCGGTGAAATGCACTGGCATGATGATCTGTGATGCATCGTACAAAAACAGGATATCCTATGACACGAGATCTTTCCTGCTTCAAAGCCTATGACATACGGGGCCAGGTGCCCCACAGCATTGATGCAGATCTGGCCCGTGCACTGGGGCAGGCCGTGGCAGAAAGCCTGCCTGCCCGCCATGTGGTGCTGGGCTATGATGCCCGCCTTTCCGGCCCTGCCCTGCTGCAGGCCCTGACCGGCGGTCTGCTGGCTGCCGGCGCTACTGTGACCCACATGGGTATGTGCGGCACTGAAGAAATATACCCTGCGGCGGCGCGGCATGGCTTTGACGCGGGCATCATGATCACGGGCAGTCATAACCCGGCTGACGAAAACGGCTTCAAGCTGGTGCGTGGCGGGGCCATACCCGTAAGCAGGGATTCCGGCCTGCAGGACATAGAGCAGCGTGTGGCCGCAATACTGGCAAAGAAAGGCTCCCCAGACGCACAGACGCATGTGCAGATACCGGGCACGCACCTGCGTCAGGCAAATTTCAGAAAAGAATATGCGCGATGGCTGCTGGACTACAGCGGTATACAGCATTTGCCGACCACAGGGAGGCCCCTCAAAATCGTGGCTGATGCGGGCAATGGCTGCGCAGGTCTGCTGCTGCAGGAACTGCTGCCCTATCTGCCCTGTGAGATGGTCTGCCTCCATATGCAGCCTGACGGGCATTTTCCCCTCGGGGTGCCCAATCCTCTCCTGCCGGAACGCCGTGAGGCCACGGCCCGGGCTGTGCGTGAACACGGGGCAGACCTGGGCTTGGCCTGGGACGGTGACTTTGACCGCTGCTTCTTCTATGACCATGAAGGCCGTTTCATCGAAGGCTATTATCTTATCGGCCTGCTGGCTGGCGAGCTGCTGCGCAGCTTCCCCGGCGGCAAGGTGGTGCATGACACACGCGTTTACTGGAATACCCGTGAGGTAGTGACAGAGCTTGGGGGAATACCTGTCATGGGCAAGACAGGACACGCCTTCATGAAGGAGCGCATGCGGGTCGAGAACGCTGTGTACGGTGGTGAAATGAGCGCACACCACTATTTCAGGGACTTTGCCTACTGCGACTCAGGCATGCTGCCCTGGATGCTGGTAGTGGCAGCATTGAGCCGCAGCGGTGCAAACCTGGCCGAGCTGCTGGACGCGCGCATGGCTGCCTGGCCTTGCAGCGGCGAGATAAACCGCCGTGTGCCCGATGCCCCGGCCCTCATGCAGCGCATACGCGACACCTACGCGCCGCAGGCCCTGCACGAAGACAGGCTGGACGGCATCAACCTGGAATTTGCCCAGTGGCGCTTCAATCTGCGCATGTCTAATACAGAGCCTCTGTTGCGGCTCAATGTGGAAAGCCGTGCCGACAAAGCCCTGCTGGAAGACAAAACCGCCGAGATTCTCTGCCTGCTGGATACTGCAGGGGCAGTAAACGCCTAATAGTCAGCCTCATCGCCCGCCGGCATGGCTCTGCCTCTGCTCCAGAACAGGGCAAAGCAGAGCCCTGCCAGAAGCAGACCGGCACTGCTGGCGGCCCCCATGGACCAGCAGAAGGGAAAACCCTTGAAGTAAAAGAGATAGCTGCCGCAGACAGTGGTCATAAAGAGTGCCGGCAGAGTGGCTATCCAGTGCAGGCGGCCACGCCGTCTGAGCCAGACCGCTGCTGCCCAGAGGGCAATGCAGGCCAGGCTTTGATTGGCCCAGCCAAAGGCCATCCAGATGGCAGTGAAGTCACCGATGGCGAAATATATGCCCAACAGAAAAAGCGGCACCGCAAGGGCAATGCGTCGCCAGATCGGCCCCTGATCCCAGTGCAGCACATCAGCCAGGATGAGGCGCCCGGTACGGAATGCTGTGTCGCCGGTGGAAATGGGCAGGATGACCACCCCCAGAAAGACCAGCGTACCACCCACCAGACTGCCCAGCAGGCCTTCTGAGGCATGAGATACCACCACGGCCGGTGCCCCGGCCGACTGCAAAGCTGCAGGGTCACCACCGTAGAAGGAAAGGCCGATGGTCACCCAGATGAGTGCCAGAACGCCCTCTGCTATCATCACTCCATAGAACATGAGCCGGGCCTGCCCCTCGGACCGCATGCAGCGGGCCATCATGGGCGACTGCGTGGCGTGGAAGCCTGAAATGGCGCCACAGGCAATGGTGACAAAGAGCAGCGGCCAGAGTGGTGCGCCCTGTGGGTGCAGATTACGGAAAAAATCGCTGAGTTCCACATGAGGCAGTATGCTGTATGCGGGGTTCAGCAAAAGCGCGCCCAGCAGGCCAAAGGCCATGACGAGCAGGAGTATGGCGAAAAATGGGTATATCCTGCCGATGATCTTGTCTATAGGCAGTACTGTTGCCAGAAAATAGTACAGAAAAATGAGTACGGCAAAGAAAAACGTGAGTACCCTGCCTGCCGTGGCCTCACCGCTGATGCAGGCTGCCAGGGGGCAGGTCTGCAGCCAGGCCAGTACCTCTGCCCCGCCGTCACTGCCCTGCAGCAGCTGACCTGTTTTGAAGGCCAGCAGACCGGCCGGGCCATTGACAAAGACAGCACCCACCAACACCATGAAGAAGAGCGAAAAGAGCAGCATGAACCAGCGCACCCAGGGCCCCAGGTTACGGCCAATGAGTTCGGGATAGGAAGCTGCGCCGTAGCGCAGGCTCATGGCGCCGGTGAGAAAGTCATGCACTGCCCCGGCAAAGATGCAGCCAAAGACCACCCAGAGCAGCGCAGCCGGACCGTAGAGTGCACCCAGTATGGGGCCGAACACAGGCCCGAGGCCTGCGATATTCAGAAGCTGAATGAAGAAGATCTTGTAGGGAGGCAGGGGCATGCAGTCCACACCGTCGGCCTTTGTCTGTACGGGGGTTGGCCGTGTGCGGTCGATGCCAAAGACCTTTTCCACAAAAAGGCCGTAGACGGCATAGCCCAGAAACAGCAATACCAGCGCTGTCAGAAAGTAGAACATACCCATGCTTACCCCAGCTCCTCTAGAACATATCCTGATCGAAACACTCTGTGTTCCAATCGTTACGCTGCCTACGCTTCGCGGAAAAAGCGTGGTTTTTCCGCTTGCTTACGGCGCGGGCGTCCGCTCTCCCAGCGAAGCTGGACAAGCGCGTCCGCCAGAGCGACTGTCATTTTCAATGGCATTTCGCTCTAGCCCCAGAATGTATTCGCAGGCCTCAGGCAGGCCCGGCAGGATGCATGTACTCGCAGGCAGGGCACAGTCATTGTGCGGTGCGTCTGCTGCCTGCAAAAGCACATTGCGACAGCCTGCGGCATGACCGGCCATGATATCACGCGGCCGATCGCCTATCATCCACGAAGCCTGCAGATCCACATCCCATTCACGGGCAGCGCGTACCAGCATGCCGGCTCTGGGCTTGCGGCAGGCGCACGGCCCGCTGATCTCAGGCAGATGCGGGCAATGGTACCAGGCATCCACCTCTGCGTTCAGAGGCGCAAGCTGCGTATTGACCCAGGCTTGCAGACTGTGCAGCGCAGCCTCGTCAAAAAAACCTCTGGCTATGCCAGACTGATTGCTGACCACCAGCAGCAGCCAGCCCTGCGCCCGGAAGCGGGCCAGGGCCTCGGGCACACCGGGCAGCCAGTGCCACTGCTCAGGCGTGTGGGCATAGCCTGTGTCTACATTCAGAGTACCGTCCCTGTCCAGAAAGACGGCGCGTCGTTTTTTTTGCATGCGGCATGCTATCGTGAGCGGGGATGCGCGTAAAGGTATTCTTTGCCCGACAATACTCTTGTTGCCTTCCCTCAAGATTGAGCCCTCTGGCCATTCGCTCATGTTCACGTGACTGGACTGGGGCGGAAAGAGAGGTTATTACCCTAATTGACGAGACCAGACAGAAGGGAGTAGTAATGATGCGATTGAAAAAGCGTGAATGTGATGATCCGTCTTTTTTCGATGAAGTTTTTTCCAAGGCGCAAGAGCTTTTTCTGGCCCTGAACAGTGAAGATTTTCCCTATCTGATCCCGCTCAATTTCAGCCGCTCAGGCAGCAGCATCTACGTTCACTGCGCACTTGAGGGACGTAAGCTTGACCTGATCCGTCGGGACGACCGCGTTTCCTTCAGTCTGATAGCGGATGTGGAGATCGATCTTCCCAAAGCTACCACATATTACAAATCGGTCTGCGGCACCGGGCGTGCCGTCATCGTGGAAGATCCTGCAGAAAAGGGACTGGCACTCGACAGCATTGCAGAGCGCTATAATGCCCTTTGTCCGCGCCCTGCCCCGCAGCGCAATATAGAGCGTGTGGGCATCATCCGTATTGACATCCTGTCGCTGACAGGCAAGCGCGCTCTGCCGAAATAGGCGACCCTGCTCTGAAGAGGAAGTTCGCGCCCTTCGCCAGTAAGGCCCTTTTCTTTATCCCTTCCTGGTCAAAGAGGTGATCCTTTTGCTGACCACCCCCAGTATAAAGGCCTCCGGCCGTTCGCGCATGGTCAGGTGTTTGAGAATGGGCATATGACCGCCGGCCAGATTATCCGGGTTCAGTATGATAAGGCCGAATCTGTGGCCCCGTGGCATGGCGAGCCGACGGAACATATAGGCCCCTCTGCTCTTATCCGGCTCGCGCATAAGGTAGATATGCCCGTCACGCAGCGGGGCTGGTCTGGTATCTACCAGAGCCACATCCCCCGGGGAAAGGGTGGGGCACATGGAGAAGTCATCGGCCTGCACCTCCAGAGCCAGAAA
This sequence comes from Desulfovibrio sp., assembly GCA_017396005.1. Taxonomy (GTDB): domain Bacteria; phylum Desulfobacterota; class Desulfovibrionia; order Desulfovibrionales; family Desulfovibrionaceae; genus Desulfovibrio. The sequence continues at coordinate 6,912 of JAFQNG010000013.1, read as the reverse complement.
ATCGGGCAGGGGTCTGGCCCTCTCCAGAATACGCCAGTGATCAGGCCGGATATCAAGGTTATGCTGCCGCCTGCGTGGGAGCATGGGGGGCATGGCCTCTTCCGGCAGGGCAAAGCGCACGCCCAGTGCCATGAGCACAGGCTCCAGCTTGCGCAGGGTCGGTGTTGAGGTCCCGTTCAGCCAGCGCGATATATTGGGCTCACTCTCACCTGAAGCACGGGCCAGCTGCGCCTGATTGGCAAAGGGCCTGCCGTTGACGGCCTGACGCAGGATTTCAAGGGCAGATTCGAGAAGTCCGGGCTGGGTTTTTTCTGTACTTTGGGTCATGGTTTATCCTTTCTGTTCTGAGCCAGTTGTATATTCTGCCGTTGTTTCATGACAATTCATTTCCTGCCCAGCACGCGCTTCAAGGCTGACTTCAATGCCGGATGCCGCCGCAGAAAACGCCGGAATATCTGCCTGTTCTGCAGCAGAACATTAGGCCGCTGGAGCACCTCCCGCATGGTTGCCCGCCAGGCAGCTTCTTCAGGACTACAGTTCTCGTCGCTGTACAGCTTTGACAGCTGGGTCTGCCCCTTTCGTGCGGCTGCCTGCACAAGCATGGCCTCCCACTGATCGTAAATACGCTCGGGCGCAAATGCCCGGGCGCTCTCCCGCGCAGCTGTGCCCATGCGCTGACGCAACGGAGCATCTTCCATCAAGCGCCGCAGGCTTTGCGCAAGGCTGGCTGCTGTCATTTGCGGGGCCAACAGGCCGTTATGCTCTGAACGGATTAACGAATTGACACCGCTGCAATCCTGAAAGCCCACCACAGCTACACCGTGCGTAAACGCTTCAACCACAGTCAGCCCAAATCCCTCGAAACGGGAGGGAATACAGAATATGTCCGCCTTACAAAACTGTTGATCAGGTTCCGTAGTCAGGCCGCAAATGCGGATGCGTTCGCTGTATGCAGTACGGGCAACAGCCTTGCGGATAGCTTTTTCCTCTTCACCACTGCCCCAGATGTGCAGCTCCCATTGCGGAAAGTCTGCTGCCAACAGCTCAAAGGCCTGTACAAGCAAGGGTATCTGTTTGACATGATTGAGCCTACCCAGAGAAAGGATATGCGGTTTCTCTGGACAGGGCCTGTGCTCAAGATTGGCAGGCGGAACAGGGTTGGGTATGACATGGCATTTGTGACGCAATGCTTCAGGCACAGACTGCAAATATGGTGGCAAAAGCAGATGTACAGCGTCCGCTGCCCAAAGCACTGCCTGCCGCTCTGCCTGATTCCAGCGTTCTGATTCTATTTTCCAGGGGTCACTGTGTTCAGAGTATACCAAAGGGATACCAGTACCAGCCAAGACTGCGCACCAAAGTAAGGGATTATTGAAGGAGGCGGGACTGATGAAGATATCTGGGGAACAATCAAGGACTTGTTGGCGTAAGATTGGTATGCTAGCAGCGTCACCTGTAAATGGGTAGCTTTTGACTGTAATGTCTGACGCCAGAGGATAGCAGGCAGGAACATTTGCATGACTGGAGGTGAAGCAGCTTATACGATGCCCACAGTCACGCATGGAATTTGCGAAACTGATGGAAAATCTTTCAAGCCCCCCTGTTGCGCTTATATCATATATATCTATAGCGATATGCATACGTTATGCTATTAATATGGAAGAATTTTTTGTCTGACTAATGTAAGTAAATTCCAAATATTTTTTCATATACACGATTTATGAAGATATATTTTTATAAAAATCTTAGGTTTGTATATCAGAAAATCAAAGCATTTTATTATACCACGTAACGATCTATGCCTGATATATAGCCTCAATGATTCATAAAACCTCATGAAAAGCGTGTCATCGCTGTCTGATATGCCACCACGTGACATTTGTGTGACTAAAACATGCATAATATGCAATTGATATGGATTATTGAATGTTTTCAATAAAAAATCATAATCACCAGAAACTTTAAAAGATGTATCAAATTTTGTTGAAGTGATTACTTCTCTTCGTGTAAAAAGTGAAGAGTGTGGCATTGGTAGTTTGAAGTCACGTTTAGAAAAGCACTCATATGAATCTTTCAATCTTACAAATTTTCCAATATTTTTAGAGTAGTCAAAATGAACTAGATCACCAGCAGCAAATATAACATCTGTGGAAATATTTTTGATACTATTTTTTACATTTTCAAGAACATACGCATCTACCAATATATCATCAGCACCTAAGAATAAGACCCACTCACCAAGCCTGACCTGCCAACACTCGATAGCCTTGTTCCAAGCGTCGTAAATACCGCTATCCTTCTCAGTGTGCACCAGAATTTCTGGCAGATGGGCGCGATAGTGTTCTACTATGGTCATGGTGTTATCTGTAGAAGCCCCATCCTGAACGATCCAGTTAAAATCTCGACAGGTCTGATGCGCCAGTGAATCCAGAAGGCGTGGCAACGTTGCTGCTACGTTATAAGTAGAAGTGATAATAGTAAAAAAAAATTTGTAATGCATTTATTAGTATTTAAAGAATTTAATTAGAAATTTAAGTTTAAGTTTTTTAAGAATAAACTTAAATCTAAAAATAGGATTTTTATAATAATCTTTTAATACTTTCCAATGATATGCCCTACAGCCTGTAGAATTATATATTTCACCAACAAATTCATATTCATTGCGAGCTAATGAAAATTTTTTAGCACAAGATTCATAATTAAAAAATTCATCATGAACATAAACGCCTAAATCTAATATTCGTGGATAAATTTTATTTTTTAAAAATATTTGGTCGTCATCTACTATATCTTGAGGATTGTACAAATCAATATCATGTTTAATATTTTTAAAAATTCCTCCTTTACAACCCCACATTCCCGCCATAATAGGCATAATATGATATGGGTGATCACGCATAATATGTGCCGGCATCCCAGACTGTATCCATTCATTTACAGCATAAAATTCACGTATTGATAATCGAGAATCTGTATCCCTAATAATTATATGAGATGCATTTGGATCAGACAAAGCATAAAATCTCCAAAATTTTGATCTATTATCATTATAAGAATTAATAACAATAACTTCAGCATTTAAATTTTTCAATTTATTTAATATAGTTTTTGAAATACTTGTTCCACAATAATAACGAGGTATCCAGTCAGGGTATATTTTTAAAGCTAGTTTAGCATTCTCAATAGCCCCTAAAATATATTTTTTATTATTACCATAAAGACAAAAAGATATTATTTTTTTCATAAATTATTTTATTAATTTTCTATATAAATTAATATGCTTTTGTGCAACTAAATTATCATCAAAATTATTAATAATATGATTTCGAGCAGCAAATCCACATTTTATAATTTTATTTTTATTGTTTATACAATATTCTATTGCAATTGTAAGCTGATTTATAGAAAAAGGTTTTACTAGTAATCCTGTCTTATTATTAATAATTATATCAGACATACCTCCTATATCAAAACTGATACATGGAATTCCGCAAGAAGAAGCTTCAATAACTGTACTATTGAGCACATCTTGTCGTGATGGTGCAATATATAAATTAGCACATCTATATATATCAACAAGTTCTTCTGTATTATATATATAGCCAGTGAAAGTTATAGGAAATTTTTCATTTAAATTTAGTGGCTTAGTTCCAAAAGCAATTAGATGAATATTTTTATATTTTGTATATATTCTTTGTAGTGATTTTTTTAGCAAATCAAAACCTTTATAGTATAAATTTATGCTTGTTGCTCCAAATAGGATAACAAAACATTCCTCTTGTATATTAAGGCGTGTATTAATAGAGCTAGAACCAGGGGAAAAAATATTTGTATTTATTGCATTTGGTATATGGTAAATATCTTTTTCTTTAAAAATAGGACTAGCTTTAGCCATTGAAAAAATATATTTACTAGGTGCAATAATTGATAAATTTATATTTTTTATTATTTTTAATTTGTTATTAAATAAAATTCTTGCTATATCAAAAGGAATAATAGATTTCTTTAATTTACTACAACTGGTGCATGAATTACGCCATTTATTACAACCAAGATTGCAATGGCACCCAGCGGTTAGTGGCCAGACATCATGAAATGTCCATAATATAGGCAGTGATATTTTATTTAGACATGACAAATTTATTGTACTTCGTGCGATCCAGTGCAAATGAACAATATCTGGATTTATTTTTCTAATAATATCATCTATGTTAACGCCAAAAATATGGCTTGACCAAGGTGTTTTTTTACTTCGTTTTCTGTAAAACTTAAATGGAAATATTGTTATTTTATTGATAAATTTGTTAATAAAATATTTTTTTGATGATAATTTATAGCTTTCTAAAAAATCAGATTCTTCAATTGATAAAGTTGATATTTTGCATCTATTATTTATCAAAGCTGTACAAAGTCGACCAGCAGCACTATTTTTACCTATGGAGTGAGCAATATGTAAAATATGCATTTGCATACTAACTGAATACTAAATAAAAAAATCTTTTATATTTTTTGCATAAAGTCTTATAAAAAAATAATTCCATTTTTTTCTATCTATAATTTCATATTCTTTACATTTTTTTAGACATTTTAATTTATCTTCAGATCTACAAATCATATTCCATATTAAATTATCAATAATTGATAATATATCATATTTAACTTTAGAACTAAATAGATTTGATGATACTTGTAGTTTCTTTATCAACAAAAATACATCAGATAATTCATAAAATTGAAATATATTTTTATCTGAATAAAATGAAAAGAAATTATGTATATTTAATTCTTTTTCTGTATATTTAATTTTGAGAATAGGTCCTATATATTTATCTATCACTCTTCTATGCCATTTTTCATTATTTATTCTATTAAATACTCTATAATAATATAATGGATATATAATATTATTTCCTTGCAATTCCTTATCTAAAAAAGATTGAGCCCAAAATGCAAAATCTTCTGCCCTTAATAACTCAGAATCATATTGAAGTTTATTACTTTTTATATCATTTAGTCTCATTATCGCTGTTGCATTTGCAATAGCAGGTTTAAATATAGTTAAAGCTGATATTATTGATGGTTTCGTTATCGGTTTTGTAGTGATATTTTTTTGTCCAAGTAATATCATACCTGTACCTGAAATACTTATATCAGGATTTTCATCCATAAATACCACTTGCTTTTCTAATCTTTGTGGATGAGATATGTCATCTCCATCCATCCATGCTAAATACTCGCTATCTGTACAATTCAATGCTATATTTCTACATAAACCTCTTCCTAAATTTTTATCATTTTTGATAATATGAATACGTGTATCCCTATATTTAGATATTATTTTATATGTACTATCATTACTTCCATCATCAATTATTAATAATAAAAAATCTTTAAAAGTTTGATTTAAAATAGAATCTATTGCTTCATTTATATATTTTTCATCATTATAGGTAGGTATTGCAACTGTAACTTTTTTCATATTATAAATATATTATTATATTTTTGATACAAAAATTATTATAAGATTAATCATTTTTATGAATAGTAAATATAAATGATTCTATCTTAAAATATCTGAACTAATATATTTAAAAATTATAAAAAATTCAGATTGTCTTTGTATTATATTTATCAGCCCGTTGAACAAGACTTTTTTTGAGCAATTTTCGGTGCATAATCTATTAAATTTATTGATAGCAGTTTGGCGAAAATCGACTTTTTCAACGGGCTGTTATAATAAAATTTTATAATGAGTCGTACACATTATTTAATTTTAATAAAAATTTTTTCATATACGAGTATTCTTTATTCGATTCATATAATTTTGATTTAAAAAAAGTTTTGACAGGTTCTTTTATCCATTCATCGCCATCATGTGTAATTCTTTGCCTTAGTTCATAATATGTAGGTGCTTCTAATGTAGGAATATCTCCCCATGCAATCCAACCATGCCCGTTATAGCAATGAGGTTCTGGACATTTTGTACCTATAGCTTTACTTTTGAGTTTTGATGTTGTATCTGTAAATAGATTCTGAATATTTCTACCAAAATAGCATGTATTTAAGGTGCCATCTGATAAATTCAAATAATATGACCATGCTCCTGCATAGCAAAATTCTTTTATCTTTTTTCCAAATATAGACATTTTATAACGAAATAATTTTGAATCAAAATTATTGTTCCATATTTTAAAATACTCTTCTCTATTATAATTAGTTAAAATTGGCAAATTACATTTTCTACTATCTCGCGCTACAGTGACATGAGGAAGTGCGCCAATATTTTCTAAACAAATTTTTTTAAGCATTTTAATATGTGGTAATAATTCATCACATGGAGTTAATTCTACTGTGTAAGAACATCCTAATTTTTTTATTCTTTTTATATTATCAAAGAAATTATCAATTTTATTTAGTCTAATAAGCTCAAGGTAATGAAAACTAAACTTGAAGAATATTTGTGATAATAATTTATTATCAATTTGTTCAAGTTCAATAAAGAATTTTTTTATAGTGCCGTTTGTTGTAATTGATACATAATGTCCTGCTTTAAGAATTGAATAGACGTATTTTATAATATTAGGACAAAGTAATGTTTCACCTGCTGCACAAAGATTTATAAAGCATGTCCCTTCCATTCGCTTTAAAGACAATGCCTCTTCTATATGATCTGGCGAATATTTTAATTTAATTGGTAGATTTTTAAATTGACAATTAAGCGTTATATAGCAATAGTGACAGCGAAGATTGCAAGTTGTTACTGGTATAAAACAATCAATATATTTTGAAATTTTTAACATTTTATCCCTCAATATTGTAAAGCTGTAAGAACTCCTCTATATTACTCGGAAGCATAGAAAAACAATAATTATTTTTTATACTTACAAAAGATCTATCAATTTTTGAAATATT
>JAFQNG010000012.1 GCA_017396005.1 Desulfovibrio sp. | reverse complement strand
TTCCATATGGCTGTGCAGGAGCGCATACCGGGCATCACCATTCTGGACTGGACAGCCAAGGCCACGCCTCCTGACGGGCTTACGCCTGCCCAGCGTCGGGAATGGTTTGACACCGAACAGTGCGGCGGCCAGGTCTATGCCTTTTGCCGTGACGCCTGTGTCAGTGCGGATGTGATGGTCTACCTCGGCCAGTCCGGCCAGGACGCGGGCGTGGAAGTGGGCATGGCGGCATCGTCGGGTGTGCCTGTCATCGGTGTGCGCGGCCCGCTGGAAGCACCGGGCCTCATGCTCCACGGCGCAGTGGATGTGTGGTGTTACAGCATAGAGCAGGTGATGCTGGTGCTTTCCCGTCTGGCCGGACAGTGCGCCGGTGTTGACTGCTGTGACTGCGAGGCCCTGTCCATTTGCGACAGGGCAGAGAGGTAAGGCATGGAAAACTACACCCCTACATACCCACCCGTGGCTATTCAGCATTCTCGCTGTGTCATGGCTGTAAGTGTGGCAAATGCTGTCATGCAGTTCTTCAAGGAACCAGCGGACAAGGCATTGATCGGGCAGTTACAAAAGATACGGCGTTGGCTGGATGACTGTGAGGCGCAAATCAAAAGCCGTCAGTTATCCCGAGGGGCGATGCGCGACATTGACCGCAAACTGAGCCAACTGGATGCAGCCTTCAATGTGAAGGATCTGGATGACGAAGCGCTCTTCCAGCGCGCCTGTGCCCTGGTCTGGACAGCAGACACCTTCATTCTAGACGTGCGCTGCACCTGCCCGGAATACCGCAGGGTGCGTTGCTGGCGCTATCTCTGGCAGACCTGGGGCACTCTGGCCGAATGGCTGCTCGCAATCTGCCCCGGTGCCGATGAGCAGGGCTGCGCCCTGTACGAGAGGGCGGCATGAACACGCAGCACCCTGTGGAGGGCTGGCCCGGCTATTACGTCAACCGGCTCGGTCAGGTGTGCAGCGAATACGGCGACCTGACCTGTGACAGCAGCGGCAAATACACGCTGCGTCACAGGTCAAGCAGGAAGCAGAAAAAGCTGCATGTGGGCGCTATCATGGAACTGGCCGGCCTGCTCGTAAGCGCGGATTCGGGTCAGCAGCAGGAAGATGAAGAGATGGCCGCTCTGCGGCGTGAATGTGAGGCCCTGCGGGCCGTGGAGGCAGAACTGCGAGCCCATCTGACCATAGCAGAGCAGACCATTGCCCGTGGCCGCAAGCTCAACGGCCATCTTCTTTACCTGGTGCGCGGTGGGCAAAAGGTGGAAAAGATGACACGTCCAAGGGGACGCCCTCGAACAAAGCACTACGAAACTGATGAGGAGGCCCTGCCGGAACAGCTGGATTTTGAAGACTGGAGCCTGTGATCACGGAGGACAAGATGACCAAGAAAACAAGATCCGCCTTCACAATTGAAGAAAAGGAATTTACCGATGCCGTGCTGGACAAGCTCCCGCCGGTGATCGCCCGTCATCATATCGACCGTTTTCTGGGAGGTATCGTTTCGCCCCATACAGTGAAGAATGCAGATCTGGCAGGAACGGGGCCGGAGATAGCCTGGCGTATCGGCAACAAGGTAGCCTACAAGTCAGAGTCTCTGGTGGCCTGGCTTGTCAAAACCATGGGCGTCAAACGGATTCAGAATCTGCAGTCTTTGTAGGGCGAAGATGATTCACGGCATCGCGGGTAGCGTCCGGCAGAAGGTGCGCATAGCGCATGGTCATCTTGATGGTCTTGTGGCGCATCAAGGTTTTGATCCGATAGATGTCGGTACCGGCTATGGCCAACCAGGAACCGAAGGTATGGCGAAGCGTATGGAAGACCACTTTGCTTTTGGGGCCGGTGCTGTCCCTGTTCAGCTCGCAGGCATCCACAGCAAGCGCATAGAGGCGACGCAGAATACAGCCGTCTTTTCCGGTTCTGTCCGGAGGAAAAACAGTGGCGTCCCCTTTGCGCCTGCGCTGGTTGCGGCTCCGCAATACCTCCATGGCTTCATGATTGAGCGGCACATGACCGCCCGTTTTACGCCTGCGCTCCACGCGAACCTTGAGAAAGGCATGCTGCAACGAAACGTCGGACCATTCAAGACGCATCAGCTCCCCAAAACGCAGACCCGTGTTCAAAGCCAGGCGGATCAGGTCAACCAGATCTGCCAGTACCGGCAGGTAAGAGTCCTCGACGGGCAGAGTTCTGGCTGCCTCCACAAGCGCGTCAGCTTCTTCGTAGGTGAGGAAACGCTCGCGTTCCTCAGAAGCCTCGGGCATCTCGATTCCCTTGATAGGCGAGATGGCGGACGTCCACAGGGGCGTGCCGTTGATCATGGTGATCCTGGCCAGAGAGAACATCTGGCGCATGATGGCCACATACTGTAGCACGGTGGACTCTGCCAAGCCCTCTTTTCGCAGCGCGGCCATAAGGCTTTCCATGTGTTCACGGGTCAGCGCGCGGAATGGAACATCACCCAGACGGTCACGGATACCCTTGTCGAAGCGCCCCTTGTCATGGCTCCAGGTACGCGTGCGCTTCTGGGCAGCCGGCACATAGTAGTCATCGAAAAATGTGGCCAGCGTCAGATCGTCTGCCTCAGAGTGAGCGTCAGCTTGTGCCTGGAGGTTTGCTTCTCTCAGTTCGGCCAAGGTACGCGGACCTTCGCCTGTACGCGCCGCCTGCTTGAGTCTGCCCAGAATCCCTTGTGCTTTATCTGCAGACCATCCTTCCGTAGCCCATCCAAGCCCTTCCTCGCGCTGTTTGCCAGTGGCGTCATAGTAACGAATGGCGAAGTAGCGATCAGCTCTGCCATTTTTCTGTTTTCGTGTGGCATGCTCTCGGTACCGAACACCAGGCAAGGCGGAAATCCATTTTTTAGCCATGATTATCCCTTTGTTGTCCCTTGTATGGTGGGCGTTCTAGTGCGTGCTAGTATGGCGGGAATCCTATCAGTCCTTTATTTTTCGCGCAATAGTGCGCCAAAGTGCGACGACATTTTATCCCGTAACGGACTGAAAATCCCCGTGTCGGCAGTTCAATTCTGTCCCTCGGCACCAGGAATTTCAAGGGGTTACGGTAAAACGTAACCCCTTTTCGCATTTGATGTGCCACTTTTGTACAACCCCTGTACAACCTTTATGCGCAGCGCAACTCCAGGCTTAGTCCGCCCTACCTTTCCTCTCTTATTCCCCTCTTACTGGCATCGCTTGTCCACATGTGTCCACGCCCACCAAATGTCATCTCCTGATGCCAGTTTCCGGCCCGTCCAATTTTTCTTCTGTAAGCCGTTTTTTTGAAGTCTCCTGACCCATGTGTCGTCTTGTCAATTTTTGTGGCTCAGAGACGATAAAAATATCTTATTATTTCAGCATATTACATAGAGGCTACAGACTGCCTATTCC
>JAFQNG010000011.1 GCA_017396005.1 Desulfovibrio sp. | reverse complement strand
GGATTTTCAGTCCCCTGCTCTACCAACTGAGCTACCTCGGCTCGGCTGAGAAGACTTGTACGCGTTTCGTCAAACTTTGGCAAGTCTTTTTTTGTAAATTTCATGGCAGGCAACTTGAATGTCAGGCGTCTTGTAGCCATACTTCTCGCTGAGCGACTTTGTTAGGAGAAAATGTGCCGCTTCGTATTCCTCTTCCCCCATCTCTGCGCGATATGCAGGCCCTGCGTACGCTTGGTGTGTGGCGTCTGCTGTTGCAGGCATTGCTGACCGGCCTTGTCAGCGGGGCTGTCATTGGCCTGTTCCGCCTGGCTTATACGGCTATCAACGGTATGCTGACTACACAAATACGTGCACATGACCTGAGTGATCCTCTTGCGGCAGGGTGCGTGATAGCCTTTCTGCTGTCCATGGGCCTGCTGTCCTGGCTGCTGCTGCGCCTTGAGCCGCTTGTCAGCGGCAGTGGTATTCCGCAGACAGAGCTCGCGTTGGCCGGGCGTCTGCCCTTCCCCTGGCTGCGTATACTCTGGGTTAAATTCGTGGCTACCCTGGTTTCGCTCAGCGGCGGGTTGTCCCTGGGGCGTGAAGGCCCCTGCATACAGATGGGAGCAGCAGTCGGCTGTGGGCTTGGGCATGTCTGGCATGGAGCCGCTGCACAGCAGATGCCGCGCTTTCTGGTTGGTGGCAGTGTGGCCGGGCTCACAGCGGCCTTTGGCGCACCTGTAGCCGGGCTGTGTTTTGCCTTTGAAGAGATGCGCGTCTTGCTGGCTGCGCCCATGCTGCTTTTTACTGCGGTGGCGGCTGCAGGCGCATGGTTTGTGGTTGATGTGATCCTGGGCTTTGGCCTAGTCTTTCCTTTTCGTCATCTGGAAGTCCTGAGGCCGGAGCAGTGCTGGATCATCCTGCCTGTCGGTCTGCTCATGGGGCTTCTGGGGGTGGCATATAACGCCCTTTTGCTGCGCCTGACCGTCGCTGCCGACCGTTGCCCCTTTCTGCCCCGTCTTGTGCGGAGCATGCTGCCCTTTGTTTTTGCCGGTCTGCTGCTGTATGTCTATCCGCAAGTGCTTGTGGGCCTGGGGCCGGATACGCTGTCGCTGGAGGATTTCCCGCTGGAACTGGCGCCGCTTGTGCTGCTGCTGGGGGTCAAGATACTGTTCTCCTGTCTCAGTTTCGCTTCCGGTGTAGCCGGGGGTCTGCTTATGCCCATGCTGCTGATCGGGGCGCTGGCAGGTACCTGCGGAGCTTCTGGCCTGCTGTCCCTGGGCTGCATTCAGCCGCAGCAGACAGGTGTTATTCTTTGCGTCTGCATGGCCGGGCTTTTTGCGGCCACGGTTCGTGCCCCGCTGACCGGCGCCGCACTGCTGCTGGAAATGACCGGCGCGCTGTACAGTGCCCCGGTCATTGTTACTGCTGCTCTTCTGGCTGCCCTTGTTGCCAGCAGGCTTGGCTCAAAGCCGGTCTACGACAGTCTGAAAGAACGCATACTGCAGCAGGGCAGGGAGAGGGAGAGTGACGGAGCACAGGTGAACAGTGCAGTGTAACACATTGAAATATTTTATAAAATAAAAAAATACTTGCATTGCCGAACACGATTGCTTACATAGGGGATTCAAACTATTCTGCGAGGCCTACAGCATGACCCGTAAAGACCGTACTGAAGGTATCTACAGCCGCCGTGAAGTTCTGGACGAGAGCGAACGCCGCCAGTATTGCCTGATTCAGCTCAAGGATCTGCTTTCCCACGCGTACCGCTACTCGGAAGACGTCAAAAAGCGTTTTGACCGTGCCCAGTTCAATGTGGAAAAGTTCAAAACCCTCACTGATATCAAGCATATCCCCATTCTCAAGAAGAAGGAGCTCATATTTCTGCAGTCCATGGGGCCGCGGCTGGGTGGCCTTCTGACCAAGGACATTGGTGAGCTGAAGCGTATCTTCCTCTCTCCTGGCCCCATTTTTGATCCCGAAGACCGTGGTGAAGACTACTGGGGATACACCGAAGCCTTTTATTCGGTAGGCTTCCGCCCCGGTGATGCCGTGCAGAATACTTTCAATTATCAGCTGACGCCGGCTGGGCTCATGTTTGAAGAGCCCCTGCGCAATCTGGGATGCGCTGTCATTCCTGCTGGCCCCACTGATGCTGCCACCCAGCTGGACATCATGCAGAAGCTGCGTGTTTCTGGCTATGTGGGTACCCCCAGCTTCCTCATGCATCTTGCGCAGAAGGCTGAAGAAAAGGGTCTCAACCTGCGCAAGGATCTTTTCCTTGAAGTGGCTTTCGTCACCGGCGAACGGCTGTCCGAGAAAATGCGTTCCCAGATGGAAAAGAAGTATGACCTGCTTATGCGTCAGGGCTACGGCACGGCTGACGTGGGTTGCATCGGCTATGAATGCTTCCACAAGACTGGCCTGCACATTGCCAACCGCTGTTATGTGGAGATATGCCATCCTGACACGGGTATCCCGCTCAAGGACGGAGAAGTGGGTGAAATCGTGGTTACGGCATTCAACAAGACGTATCCGCTCATCCGCTTGGCCACGGGCGATCTTTCCTATATTGACCGCAGCCCCTGCGGCTGTGGTCGTACCAGCCCGCGACTGGGCAGCATTGTGGGCCGCGTGGATACAACAGCCCGTATCATGGGTATGTTCGTATACCCGCATCAGGTCGAGCAGGTCATGAGCCGCTTTGAAGAAGTCAAGCGCTGGCAGATAGAGGTGACCAACCCTGGCGGCATTGATGAAATGACTCTTTATATTGAAGCCAGTAGTTTCAGGCGTGAGGAAGAGCTGCTGCATCAGTTCCGCGAAAAGATCAAGCTGCGTCCTGAGTTGCGCATTCTGGCACCGGGCAGCCTGCCACCGCAGATACGCCCCATTGAAGACAAGCGTCATTGGGACTGACAACCAGCATAACACCATGGCCCGGCTTGCAGCCGGGCCTTTTTTGGAGGTACACATGAGCAACAAGGCTTCGGAACAGATTTTTGCCGCCTTTCTGCACTGGCTTAAGAACTTTCATGCAGCTGTCATGGCTGAGGAAGCCGAGGGGCTGCGCCGGTTGCAAGACGATGATACAGCCGGCTATGCCGCACAGATGCGAAAGAAAGCCGAGCTGCTCGCTGGTCTGGCTGAAGAGGGCAGGGCGCATCTGCAGGGTCTGCCTGGTGAGTTGCGCTTCAATCTGGCCCTGAGCCTGGAGCGTTTTTCTGCCAGTGCCGCTACGGCCCTGCGCCTGAATTCTGTCTTCTATATGTCGGCTCTGCTCTATCCGGACGAGCATAAGGCCGGCGAAGCCGATAATCTGTCCCTCTGCATTGAGCGCATGGAGCGTGAAGGCGCTGAGTACAGACATTGATGTCTGGCAGCCTCTGGACAAAAGGTAAAGCCTGCTTATTTTCTTCTGAAGCTCGAGCCTGTTGCGCGAGTATACTGCAAAGGAGTTTTTTATGACGCGTACACTGCGTTTTATCACCCTGCTGGCCCTGGCTGGCCTGTTTGCCCTGCCGGTTCAGGCCGATGCCAAGCCTGACACCAAGTCTGACGCAGCCTGTGATTCCTTCAGCCGCCTGGACAAGAACAAGGATGAAAAAATCGTCCTTGAAGAGTTTACTGTAGCTTTCCCCAATATGCGTGAAGCTGCTTTCGTTGCTATCGACCGCGATGGCGACAAGGTCATTGAACGTGAGGAATGGGCCGTCTTCATCAAAAACCATGCTGCTGACATGAAGAACAGCAAAATGGGGCATATGGGTGACGCCTCCAAAATGCCACAAGGTGGCAATGCTGAACCTCCGGCCAAGTAATAGGCATGTCAGCCTGTGAGTATTGACAGAGGTAATCTTTCTGCCCATCCCAAACTGCAGCGCAGAACAGGGCAGAAAGATCAGCAAACAGTTTACAGACGCCGGGTCGCAAGGCCCGGCGCCTTGTCTGTTCCCGCTGAACAGGAAGGCTTGCCTCAGCCGTCGTTTTTGCCCATGTCACGGCGTGAAATGGATATCTTGGGTTGGGATTCCCTGGATGTGCTCTTCATCAGTGGCGATGCCTATGTGGACCATGCCTCTTTTGGTTGTGTGCTGCTGGCGCGCTGGCTGGTGCTGCACGGTTTCCGCGCAGGCATTGTGGCACAGCCCCGCTGGGACAGACCTGATGATCTGCTTGCCATGGGACGCCCCCGCCTCTTTGCCGGGATAAGCGCTGGCGCTGTAGATTCCCTGCTGGCACACTATACGGCTTTCCGGAAGAAAAGGCATGACGATGCCTATACGCCGGGCGGAAAGGCAGGGGCACGGCCAAACCGTGCCTGTATTGTCTACGCCAATCTGGCCCGTCAGGCTTTTCCCGGCCTTCCCTTGATTCTTGGGGGAATTGAGGCATCTCTCAGACGTGTCAGCCATTATGATTTCTGGACTGACCAGCTGCGTCGCCCCATACTCATGGATGCCAAGGCAGATTTGCTGGTCTGGGGCATGGGAGAGCGGGCAGTGCTGGAGTGTGCCTATCGTCTCCAGGCCGGCAGTGGCAGGGCATCCTTGTCAGGCATAGCCGGTACTGCATGGTTGGAAAAGCTGGATGCACAGGGCGAGCCTATCCATCTCCCGACAGGATTTGCTGCTTCCGGTTTACGCCTGCCTGCGCATCATGAAATTCAGAAAGATCCGTTCCTGCTCATGCGCATGACACAGCAGCTTGAACAACAGGTACATCAGGGCAGAACCTGGGCTTTTCAGCCGGTGGACGGCAGAGCCCTGGTGCTTGCTCCGCCTGCCAGGCCGCTGAACACAGACGAAATGGACAGGCTTTACAGCCTCCCCTTTACTCGCCGTGCCCACCCCTCCTATGATAGGCCTGTTCCGGCAGTCGAGATGCTGCAGACAAGTATCACCAGCCACAGAGGTTGTGGCGGGGGCTGTTCCTTCTGCTCACTGGCCCTGCATCAGGGGCGGCATATCAGTTCACGTTCACAGGCCTCCATACTGGACGAGGTCAGGCTTCTCGGTATGCAGAAACGAAAGAGCCGCCGGGGCAGAGAGGGAATTGCCATCTCTGACATAGGCGGACCTACGGCCAATATGTGGCAGGCGCATTGTGCCTTGCGTGAAAAAAGCCGCGCCGGGGACCTCCCTTTCAACTGTCGCAGGGCTTCCTGCTGTTTCCCCAGGGTTTGCCAGTATTTTGTCACGCCGCAGCATGAGCATGTGTCGCTGCTGCGCGCTGCAGCCCGGCAGCCCGGGGTCAGACAGGTTCGCGTAGCCAGCGGCATCAGAGCTGACCTTGCTGAACGGGATGCCCTGGCACTGGAAGCCTATACAGGCGAGTTCACTGGTGGGCAGCTCAAACTGGCCCCGGAGCACAGTGCCCCTGACGTGTTGGAGCGTATGCGCAAGCCTCCGCTCCGTGTTTTCGAGAAGTTTCTTGAAAACTTCATCAGGCAAAGCCGTGCCGCCGGGCGTGAGCAGTATGTGATTCCGTATCTGATGAGCGCCTTTCCTGGCTGCACTGATGATGATATGCGTGCGCTTGCCTCCTGGCTCAGTCAACGGCACTGGAGCCCTCAGCAAACACAGTGCTTCATACCGACACCAGGCACCATAGCTACGGCCATGTTCTACAGCGGCAAGGATGAAACAGGCAGGGATATTTATGTAGCCCGCTCAGATGCGGCTCGTCTGCGCCAGCACCGTATACTCATGCCCAGAAAGAGAGGGCTGACTGATGCATGACAATGATATGCGCCTGACCAGGCTTGAAGAGGCCCAGTTTTTTCAGGAGCAGCGCCTGGAAGCTCTGGACGCGGCATTGCTGCAGCAACAGACTCAGCTGGACAGGGTGGAGAAGCAGTTGGAGCATGCGCTCAGGCTGTTGCAGCTTTTACGCGAGAAACTGGAGGAAGACCCTGAGAACAGTCTGCCTCCGCACTTCATGCCTGAGCGGTACTGATCTGCCTGTCTGACAATACGGCATAATGAAAAGCGGCCCCCATACGGAGGCCGCTTTTATTAGTATGGGTATCTGGGCTAGAAGCCAAAACCGTCGGAATTGGCGCCCGATGAACCGAAGCCGAAATCGTCCGGCACGCTGTTTTCCTCAACCGCAGCAGCTTCTTCAGCACCTGCGGCAGCACCTGCAGCACCGGCAGCACCACCAACAACCATACCCTTGAGGCCGTCCTTGATGGCGTCCTTGATGGTCATCATCAGGTCATCGTGGCTGATGGCCACCTTGCCCTGATATTCAGCCACCTGGCGGCGAAGCCCGCCCATATCGGCATTGAGGCCCTTGATCTTGGCTTCGAGCTCGTCCACCTTCTTCTGCAGGGCTTCGGCATGGGCTTCGCTGGGGGCAAGTTCTGCCACGCGCTTTTCCAGTTCCATGCAGGCAGCGGTCTGCGTAGCCAGGCTCTTGTAGCTGTCAGCCAGGTAATCCAGCACCTGGGCGGCCTGCGCCTTGGTGCGGCCGTCCATGGGCGTCAGGGAGATATTGTCGCCCAGGGTTTTGGCGCCGCGTTTGACGAAGGTATCCCAGTCCTGACCTTCACTCCATTCCAGAGTGGCAAACTTGGGGTACCAGCGGGCCAGCCAGGCGGCTGCGAAGGGCCCGGCAGCCTTGGCGCAGCAGTCACAGGCAATGGAGCGCCCGACTATATATCCGGCCAGATCCTTGACGTCCACGCCTTCCTTGCCCACCACGAGGGCCAGCACGGACTCAACGGGAAATACTTTGCGATTGCTATCAGACATGGCGGCCTCCTCCTCGGAGATCGTTATTTGTATATTCTGTTAAATACTGCAACTTGCCGTGCCGCGCCTAGCTGCGGCCATACATCCGCACATAGACCAGGGCAGCCGTCCTGTAGACGAAGTGACCCAGCTTGGACCAGGGCAGATAGGCAAAAAGCATCCAGACAAAGACCAGGTGCAGATAGTAAACCACAAATGCCGGCGCAATGACATCAGCCAGGCGGAAGCACTGGGCCAGTACGCCGGTCACAGCCACAAGCCAGATGATGCCCAGGAGATACCAGTCATAATAGCTGGAGACCTGATCCGCAGGCTTGAGGCTCATGCGCCGCCATGTCAGTATGGCCAGACCGGCCAGCAGCATGAGCGCACCGATATTGGCCAGGATCTTGACCGGGAAGGTCAGGGGCATGGGGGTTTCGATCTTGATCATGGGAATGACCTTGCCACCCCAGTGCCCAAGCGCCACCACGGCGGTGACAAAGGCAAGAATGCAGAAACTGTATACCAGCAGCATGTGCCCGTTCTTGCGATTGGGCGCGCTCTTGGTGACAGCAGGGCCGTCGTCGCAGTCGTCAAACTTGCGATGCGAGATGGCTTCATCCCAGATGACATCCCAGAGATGCCAGATCCAGCTCTTGGTTTTGCCGATGACGGCAAGGCTGCCCTGTGGCTTGAACATGCCCCAGAGTTTCATGACGCCCCGTGCAAGGATGAAGCATGCCCCGAAGAAGGTCAGCATGAAGATGGGGTCAATGGTGTAGTCGCCGTAGAAGATCTGCCCAAAGACGATACGCCCGTCAGCAGCCCGGGGGAACCACTCACCGCCGTTGAAGCCGGCGCGGATCCACCAGACGATGAGCCAGAGTACGGCCGGGATGGCGAAAAGGAAGGGCAGGCCGGAGGGCTTGCTCATCCATTTGCCAATGATGGAGGGCTCGGTCAGATCCCGGTAGATGACGTTACGCGCAGCTGCCATCATGTCAGCGGGTCTGGCGCCACGCGGACAGAGATCAGAGCAGTTGCCGCAGTTGTGACAGAGCCAGAGGTCCACATCGCCCTGCAGCTTGTCCTTGAGACCCCAAGAGGCCCAGACCATTTCCTTGCGCGGATAGGGCGCATTGGCCGGAGCCATCGGGCAGGCCACAGAGCAGGTGGCGCACTGGAAGCACTTCTTGAGGGATTCGCCCCCGGCTTCCTTGAGCGCTCTGGTGAAGTCCGTATCCGGTTTGAGAGTGCATTGTGCCATTGCTGCCATCCTCCTACATGCCCTTGAACGGGTTGGGGCCCATGGCCGTGATGCGGGCCACAAAACCATCAATGAGGTCGGGCACCTTGTCATATTCGTCAATGGCCACTTCCATCTGCTCTACACGTTCGGGCTGTACGCCGAGACGGTTCAGCGTTTCAGCGATATTTTCCTTGCGGCGGTTGCAGATTTCAGAGCCCTTCACAAAGTGGCACTGATAGTCGTCACCGTATTTGCAGCCCAGAAGCATGACGCCGTCAAAGCCCTTGCTCATGGCGTCCGACACCCAGATGGCGTTGACCGAACCCAGGCAGCGCACAGGAATGACGCGGCAGTACGGGCTCCACGACTTGCCGCGGGCACCGGCCATATCCAGAGCCGGATAGGCGTCGTTTTCGCAGGCAAGGATGAGGATGCGCGGTCCTTCGGACTTGAAGTCCTTGGGGACCTGCACTTCGCGGATCATGGAGCCGATCTGGTCGATATTGTAGTTGGCAAAGGAGATAACGCGTTCGGGGCAGGCGCCGAAGCAGGTACCGCAGCGGCGGCAACGCGCCGGGTTGGGCTTGGGCGTACCCTTTTCATCGTCGTCCAGAGCGCCGAAGGGGCACTCTTCAGTGCAGCGCTTGCACTGTGTGCAGCGCACGAAATTGAACACCGGGTAGGACAGATCGCCGGAACGCGGATGCACGGCAACACCGTGGCCGGCGGCTTCAATGCACTGTATGGCCTTGAGCACGGCACCGCGCGCGTCTTCCTCACAGGCATCCATGGTCAGGGGCTGACGTACACAGCCGGCCGCATAGACACCGGTACGACGGGTTTCATAGGGGAAGCAGATATAGTTGGAATCTGCAAAGCCGTCAAAGAGGGCCAGGTCGGGGAAGTCGGGACCCTGACGATAGTCAAAGCCGACAGTGACCTCCTTGGCAGTGGTGGGCACAAGGCCGGTAGGCAGGACAACCATATCCACATCAAGGTCAAAGTCCATGCCGAGCAGGGTATTTTTGCATTCGACCACCATATGGCTGCCGGCATCGCGTATGTCGGTGACGTCAGCCTTGGTCATCATGACTCCAAGGCGGTCCTGCATTTGCTTGTAGAAGCGCTCCAGGATGCCCGGCACTGTCATATCCTTGTAGAGAATAAAGGCCTGAGTGGCATCATCGGTCTTTTCGCAGACAGTATTGGCCAGGCGGAGCATGCCCACGCTGTTGACCACATTGGAGTAGCGAAGGTGCTTGATGCTTTCCAGGTCTTCCTTGACAAAGGACTTGGTTTCGCCTTCTTCGGCAGCAGGTGCAGCAGCCTCTTCGCCTGTGGCAGCCTCGGCAGCGTCTTCGGCAGCCTTGCGCACAGCCTCTTCGGCCATGGTGGTATCAAGCACAAAGGCGATACGGCGGGCCGTCACCTGATCTGCAGCCAGCATCTTGCCGAATTCGGCCGCATGAACCACCCTGGGGTCTTCACCCAGACCCATGGAGGCAAGGTATTTGTCTTCCAGGGGCTTCCAGCCGGTGGCCAGCACAGCAGCACCCACCTGCACCGTTACCGTGCCCTTTTCGGTGGCAATACTGGCCGTGAATTCACCAGGCTGGCCTTCCAGTTTCTGCATGACCGCATTGCAGTAGACGGTGATCTTGTCATTTTCCGTCACTGCCGCGATCTTGCCCGACACACAGGTAGCTTCCTTGTCGGTCCAGGGCGACTTGAGGGGGGAGCCCATGGGAATGTTGCTGGCAGCGCCGCCAAGCTGGGCGGATTTTTCCACCAGTACCACTTCGTAGCCAGTAGCAGCAGCTTCCAGAGCCGCCGTGAGGCCAGTCCAGCCGCCGCCGATAACCAGCACGCGGGGCACGGTGGTAATGGCCGCAGAGTCCGGTACAGCACTCTTCTGCAGCTTGACCACGCCCATGTTCACATAGTCCCTGGCCATGAGCGAAAGCAGGGCAGGGGCATTGTTCTTGTCCACAGGGCTGTTGTCAGGGTTCTTGTAGGCCTGTACGCAGAGTTCGCGCAGGTTTACATATTCCACCTGAACCGGGAAGCGGTACAGCTCGCCGTCCACGCGGGGGGAAGCACCGCACAGCAGTACGCCGTCAAGGCCCTGAGCTGTAATGTCTTCACTGATTTCAGCGATCGCACCGGCCAGAAGCGGCACGACCTTGACAACAGGGGTCAAATCGGCCCACTTGTCGCGGACCTGGGCAGCAAGGCCTTCCACATCAAGGCCGCCGCCGATGTTTTCCAGGTCAAAATAGACGCCAATTTTACCGGCCATGCCGCCTACCTCCCTTTCACCGTTTGCACCGCCTTCAGGGCGGCAGCTGTGCCGGACTGCGCCGTGCGCGTCACGTCCAGAGGCATGTATGCGCAACCGGCAGCAAAGATGCCGGCTTCTTCGCCACCAGCGATGAAGCCTTCCTCATCCAGCGGCAAGGGCAGGGGCAGCTTGTCGCCAGCCAGCGACGGCTGCATGCCCGTGGCCAGCACAACGAGGTCATAATCCAGAGTGAGCTTTTCGCCGCGCACGGCATCTTCAACCGTGAGACGGACGCGATCGCCTTCGGCCTGTACGGCGTTGGCAACCTTGCCCTTGACCAGGCTGACGTTGGGCAGGGCCTTTACCTTGTCAAGCACATTGACATAGCGGCCAGGGGCACGCAGGTCGATGTAGTAGATGGTGACATGTGTCTCGGGGTACTGCTCGGCAATATAGAGACTCTGCTTGAGCGAAGCCATACAGCAGATATAGGAGCAGTAGTTGAGATGGTTCTGGTCACGCGAGCCTGCGCACTGCACGAAGGCCACGTTGGTGGGCGCGCGCCTGTCGCTGGGGCGCACAATGCGTCCGCCTGTGGGGCCGAAGGGTGAGGCAAGGCGTTCGAGCTGCATGTTGGAGACACAGTTCTTCACACTGCCGGCACCGAGATTTTCAAGACGGGTAACGTCATAGGGCTTCCAGCCGGTAGCCACAACAATGGCCCCTACCTTGAGCTCGATTTCGCGTTCCTTCTCATCAAGGCTGAGGAACTTGTTACCGGCCACGCGAGCCGCATCGGACTTGGACAGGGTGGAGGGGTCAAGCACATAGCGGGCCGGATAGGCAAAGGGCATGGACTTGTAGAGCGCCTTGCGCCCGCTCAGCCCCAGCTCGAACTCGCTTGGGGTCTCACCTTCAAGAGAGGAGGCCAGGAGGCTGAAATCCACATTGTGGGCTGCTGTGCCGCGTGGCGCCAGGCGCACCGTGACAGTGTAGTCGCCCTTGCTGCCCGAAAGGCCCGTCACCTCTGCCATGGTCAGGCATTTGATGCGCGGGTTCTTCCTGATGCGCTGGAACTGTATTTCCAAGCCGCAGGAGGGGGGACAGAGTTTAGGGAAATATTTATTGAGCTGGGCTACGCGCCCGCCGAGCCAGGGCGTTTTTTCGACGATATAGACATCGTGGCCCAGTTCCGCCGCTTCAATGGCGGCAGTAAGGCCTGCAAAGCCGCCGCCCACGACGAGAATGGCATTGGACATCCTTGATATCCTCCTGCGTTGATGCATTGCGGCTATGGAGTCTGCTCCCTTCGCCGCAGGAAAATAAAGGGCGGAACACAAGCCCCGCCCTGAACTGACGACCGGCCTGCACGGCGCTGACGCCGTATGGCCATCGACTGTGGGGGCGGCCCTGAGGCCGCCCCCCTTTTGTCAATTCCGCCGACTAGTCGGGGATGATCTGGTGGTAGGGCTTCTTGAAGACCTTGGTCTCGCCGGTGGCGGGATCGTACTTGGAGTTCACGAAGCACTTCCACTTGCTGTCGTCCAGACCCATGAAGTCTGCACGATAGTAGAAGCCGGGATAGCGGGATTCTTCACGGAAGGCGATGTGCTGCATGTGCAGACGCACCGTCCACAGACGATGGTAGTTTTCCCAGCAGCGCAGCAGTTCGTGCAGGTCACGGGCAGCCAGCTTCAGGGAGTCTTCTTCCATCATGCCCAGCAGGTGGAAACCGGTGTCGAGCAGGGCCTTGGAGGTGGTGTAGTAGGTACCCACGCCGCCGCCGTATTCGTCGGTGCACTTCACGAGACGCATCATGAAGTTCTTGGGCGTGATGTAGTTGGGGTTCACCACGGGGTCAGTGGAGGCGTCCTTGCCAGCCAGGAAGTTGTAGTAAGGACGATACAGCAGCTGCTTCAGTTCGTCGGCGGTTTCCTTGAACTCAGGAGCGAAGTCCTTGTGGTCCACGCACCAGCGCACCATCTGCTTGCCGGCGATACGGCCTTCAGCATGGGAACCGGAGGAGAACTTGTGGCCGGAAGCGCCCACGCCGTCAGCGCAGGTGAAGAGGCCTTCAACGGTGGTCATGCGGTTGTAGACCTTGCCGTTGGAAGCTTTGACCTTGTAATCTTCGGGAACCCAGGCTTCGTCGGGACCGGACACCCAGATGCCGCAGCAGCCGGAGTGGGAGCCCAGCAGATAGGGTTCGGTGGGCATGATTTCGGAGCCGCGTTCTTCGGGAGCGGTGTTGGTGGCAGCCCAGAGGTTGGCCTGACCAACGCACATGTCGAGGAAGTCTTCCCAAGCTTCGGACTCAAGGTCTTTCTGCTGTTCTTCGTTCAGGGTGGCGAAGGTGGTCAGCAGGGCGGTCTTGGTGTCCATGTAGATGGGGCCGCGGCCTTCGCGCATTTCGCGAAGCATCATATGGTTGCGCAAGCAGGTGGGAATGATGTGGCCCTTGGCATAACCACGATCTTCGTACGGCTTGAGCATGGCCTTGTTGGTGGCGCAATAGTCTTCGCCCTTGCAGTTGGTGGCCTTGGCCTTGAAGAGCAGGAACCAGGCGCCCACCGGGCCGTAACCGTCCTTGAAGCGGGCGGGGACGAAGCGGTTTTCCATCATGGTCATTTCAGCGCCGACCTGGGCACACATGGTATAGGTGGAACCGGCGTTCCATACGGGATACCAGGCGCGGCCCATGCCTTCACCGGTGGAGCGGGGACGGTACACGTTCACCGCGCCGCCGCAGGCAACCAGAATGGCGTTGGCTTTGAAGATGTGTACTTCGTTGGCGCGCAGGTTGAAGCCCACGGCACCGGCGATGCGGTTGGGGGTATTCTTGTCAAGGAGCAGCTTCACGATGAAGATGCGTTCCATGATGCGGTCTTCACCCAGGGCATTCTTGGCAGCTTCGGCCACGATGCACTTGTAGGATTCACCGTTGATCATGATCTGCCAGCGGCCGGAACGCACGGGGGCATCGCCATTGCGCAGGCTCTTGCCAGCGGCCTTGGCGTCAGCGCCGTTCATGTTGTGGCCGTCGTCACCCTTGATCCAGCAGGGCAGGCCCCATTCTTCAAACAGATGCACGCTGTCGTCAACGTGGCGGCCCACGTCGAAGATCAGGTCTTCGCGCACCAGACCCATGAGGTCGGTACGGACCATGCGCACATAGTCATCAGGAATGTTTTCACCAAGATAGGTGTTGATGGCGGAAAGACCCTGAGCAACGGCACCGGAACGTTCCAGAGCAGCCTTGTCGCAGAGCAGGATTTTCAGGCCCTGTTTGTCACCCCAGCGCACCGCTTCATAGGCCGCGCCGCAAGAGCCCATGCCGCCGCCCACGATGAGCAGGTCAACCGCATGTTCTTTCACTTCGGGTTCGCTGATGGCTACGCCCTTGTTCACTTCCTTCACGGGAATCATCGGCATAATGGTTTCTCCTTATCGCACTAGCGGTTGACGCGGCTTAACGCCCGAGTTCCATGAAGCTGGCAAACTTGTCGGCTTCGGTCACGTCGAACTTCTTGCCCAGGACTTCCTTGGGAGCGGCCAGGGCCTGTTCGGTGAACAGCAGTTCATCGTCCAGGTTGGCGCCTTCGGGCTTGCCTTCGTAGGGCTTGATGGAACCTTCAGGCGTGGTGCGAATGGGGAACTTGAAGCGTTTCACATTGCCGTTGCGGAACTTGACGGTCCACATGATGGAGTCGGCCGAACGCATGGGGATACAGGTGCCGCCCATGGGCGCGAAGTCTGCATAGGGGCGAGCCGTGATGGCGCCCTGCGGGCAGATTTTCACGCAGGAATAGCATTCCCAGCAAGCGTCGGGTTCCTGGTTATAGGCCCTCATTTCCTCGGGGTCGAGGATCATCAGGTCGTTGGGGCAAATGTACATGCAGGCCGTCTTTTCGCCACCCTTGCAGCCGTCGCATTTGGACGGATCGACATACGTCGGCATACGTATCCTCCAACTTAAAAAGTTAAAATTTTGCCAGCCCTCCAAATGGGTACAACAAAAGAACACAGGGGGGTGGCTTGTGTTTTTGTTAACAAGCTATTATCCCCCGCGTCAAGCCCCTTTATAAAAAAAAGCCGTCAAGCTTTTTTGAAAATTCTATAAAAAATAAATAAAATCAATATGTTATATTGCTTTTAATAAAAATATTTCTTCCTTTTCACTACTTTAATGTGCGAGAGAGCAGTTGAGCCACTGTCTTTGGCTTGCGCCCTGGGCTGTTTCGAGATATCTGCCTTACACACTTTTTTTGAGGAATGAGCATGAGCGAACACAAAAGCGACAACCGCCCGCGTCGTCCTTTGCGTGAGGTGGTCATAGACATTGACCGCGACATCCTGCGCCTTCTGCTGCGCCGTCATAATCTGCTTGAACGCATGCGCAGTGGTAAAGGCCATCTTGAACCGGGTGAGGAGAAAATTCTGCGTCAGGCCTGGGAGGCTGCCTCCTCACGCGTCAGTAGCGACCCCCGTCTTTCGGGACGTTTTTTTTCACTGATGCAGGAAGTGGAATTCATGCCACGCCCTGCAGCGCCCATCGCTGAAGGGCAGGAGGCTGATGCGGCCGAGGCCATGCGCACGGCTTTCAACCTTGCGCCGCCACACAGGCCTGTTCTGTTGTCTGCCCCTGCTCCTCAGGCATGCCGCATCAGTCGGGCCTGGCTCATGATTGCAGCATCGTCTGGCCAGCCCCTACGGCTTGAACCATGTCTGCTCAATGACGCCATAGTTGACTGTGTCAAAGCTCTTGCCCAGATGGGTTCTGCGCTGACACGCGAAGCACAGGGCGTTACCGTCAGAGCTGCACGGCCAGTAGAGCGGCCAGACAAAGTTTTGCATGTGGGCGACAGCTCATGGAACTTCTTTCTTTTGCTGGGCTATTATTTAGGTGGTCCTTCGCGTGCGAAGTTTACGGGGGGCAGTTCGCTCAAGCTTGCAGATTTCTCAGCCGTGCGGCGTTTTCTCCCTCAGATGGGGGCCAGGCTTACCCATGTGGTGCCCAGAAGTGACGGTCTGCCCGTACGCCTGGAAAGCTCAGGTATTCTGCCCGGCAGCATAAGCATTCCAGCAGATGTACCCGCAGAACTGGCCGAAGGCATACTGCTGTCTGCTCCTTTCTATGAGAAGTCACTGCGCATTGATCTCTCTGCACATCCGCAACGCCAGGATATTATGGACAGGGTTCTGCCACTTCTACAGGCTGTCAGGGCCGATGTGACAGAAAAAGACTTTTGCGTACATGTCATTCCCGGGTCGGTCAGTGTGCCGGAAAAGCCATCCCTGCCCATGGATGCCTCTCTTGCTGCGCCACTGCTGGCTTTGCCGCTGCTCCTTGCCGGCGAAGTACGTCTTGAAGGAGGCTGGTCACAGAACAGGAATGATGATCAGCCCCTGGCGATGCTTCGCTCTCTCGGTCTCAAGATGAGCATGAGTGCTGATCATGTGACCGCCGCCATCGCTTCTCCACTGGCAGCTGATACTTTTGTACTGCCGACTCCTCTTGCCCCTGAATGGCTGCCGTTTGGCCTTGCGCTGGCTGCGGCTGTGTGCTTGCGGAGCGGTGAGGCACGTATCCCATCTGAAACGATTGCAGATGCTGATATGGGACAAATAGACGGCTTTTTGCTGGCATGCGGGCTTGAGCGGGATGAAAATGGCCTTTTGCATAAAGCATCGCAGTCAGCAAACAATGTCTGGAATGCGCCATCCCCTGCCTGGGCTCTGGCCCTGGCCTTGGCTGCCTGTGCCCGTGATGCACGTAGTACAGGCTTTAAGCTGGGCAACCCGGGTATTATGATGGGTCTTTATCCGGCATTCTGGGCACTCTACAATAGTTTGCCCGAGCCTGCGCTGAAACGTCCACAGCCTGATCAGGCACCTGCACCAGTACGACGGCGCATCAGAACCAATGCCATCGCCGTTCCCCCAGAAATGTCGGACGAAGAATACTGATATGGGGCAGGGCACCGCTGCACATCGTGTGGGGTGCCCTTCTCTCTGTGCGCCCGGCAGAGCGCAGAACACTAATAAGCTTTTTCAAAAAACATGGCTCTGATAACGCTTGCAACACCGCCTGGACTGAACGAACCTGCCCATCTCGTGTCCCTGCGCAAGCAGTGGACGCATCTGGCTGTGGAAAGTGATCAGGCAGACCCATTCTGCTGTGGTCCGGCATGGCAGCTGGCTGCCCTGCGAGTGCTTAATCCGGCGCAGACCATCTTTCTGCAGCAGAGTGACACGGCTCTTCTCACCCTGGCAGAACACCGATCCACATCCGGCCCGTCCTGCTGCTGCCCTCTGGAAGGGAGCTGGCTGTTCGGCTGCCCTCTGCTGGGCAGGGATATCCCAGAACTGCTGGAACTCTTCGAGGCTGCCCTTATAGAAATACTTCGGCACAGCAGACAAAATACAAGACATCAGGGCTGGCCGTATATGGTTATCAGCGGGCTACGGCCCGGCACAACCCTGCCACGTGTCCTGTGGCGACGCTTCAACGGGCCATTTATTTTTTACCGGCATTCCAGCTCCACACAGTGTGCCGCTTCGCTGCGCGGAGGCCTTGACGGTTTTCTGTCGCGGCGTTCGGCCAACCACCGAGCCAAACTGCGTAAAGCTGCCCGTCAGGCGCGAGAACAGGGGGTCAGTTTTGAAAGATACTGCCCTGGCACTGCAGAAGAAGCCCTTATTCTTTATGAACGGATGTTGTCTGTGGAGCATACCAGCTGGAAAGGACTGGGCCAGTGTGGTATGGCCGAAAGCCCGGCACGGGAATTCTATGCTGCCATGATCAGCGACCTGGCCCGGAATGGAGAAGCACGCATCATCCTTGCCCGCCATGAAGAAAAGGATATCGGCTTCATTTTTGGCGGTATGGCCGGAAAAATCTATCGAGGCCAGCAGTTCAGCTACAGCGCAGACTGGAAAAAAAGCTCCATTGGCAACCTTCTGCAAGCAGAAAAAATTTCCTGGCTCTGTGAAGAAGGGGCCGAGCGCTACGATATGGGGCCTGTGACTGGCCCGCGCA
The DNA here is from genome assembly GCA_017396005.1 of Desulfovibrio sp. Classification (GTDB taxonomy): domain Bacteria; phylum Desulfobacterota; class Desulfovibrionia; order Desulfovibrionales; family Desulfovibrionaceae; genus Desulfovibrio. The sequence goes on along the minus strand of JAFQNG010000011.1, from coordinate 19,137 downwards.
TGGGATATAAGGAACACTGGACTGAAGAGCAGCGAGAGATAGAAACATGGCTGCTGCAAAAACGCTAGAACATGGCAGGAGCAAAGTGCCACTCTTGAATGAGTTTGGAGGATAGGTTGGAACGGAAAAGCCCCTACAGGTTGGGAGGTCCGTAAGGGCTTGAAATCATTGGTCGGAGCGAAAGGATTTGAACCTTCGACATCCTGCTCCCAAAGCAGGTGCGCTACCAAGCTGCGCCACGCTCCGATGAAAAGCCCCGCGTTGCAGCTGACGTACGCGGGGTAAAACTGGTGGGGCGAAAGATGGGACTTGAACCCACGGCCACCTGGGCCACAACCAGGTGCTCTACCAACTGAGCTACTTCCGCCACAGAGATATTTTTCATACGCTCATTACGCAGTTTTGGCAAGTAAATTTTTCCTTTATGAGTCTGGATTTTCTTTAGAAAAAAAACTAGGCTGCTGCATCACTCTCACTGATGGCAGACTGCGGTGTGAACCGACTGCCCGTCCAACCTATCTGGAGCAATATGGACAAGCTGATCATTGAAGGCGGTGTGCCCCTCACAGGCACGATAGACGTCAGTGGCTCAAAAAATGCGGCTCTGCCCATTCTCTTTGCTGCCATTCTCGCCAGCAGGGCAGCTATTCTTGATAATGTGCCCGACCTGCGAGACATACATACCACGCTCAAGCTGCTTGAGATGCTTGGCTGTCGCTGCGACCGCCAAGGCACACGCATTCAGGTAGCGCCTGGGGAGCTCAAACCCGAAGCTCCCTATGACCTTGTGCGCACTATGCGGGCTTCAGTACTCTGTCTGGGACCGCTCCTGGCGCGCATCGGTCAGGCCCGTGTGGCGCTGCCTGGTGGATGCGCCATCGGTGCCAGGCCCGTGGATCAGCATCTGAAGGGGCTGGAACAGATGGGCGCCCGTTTCGAGCTGGAAGAAGGCTATATCATGGGCCGTTGCCGCAAGCTTAAAGGAGCACACATTACCTTCGACATGCCCACAGTTGGCGGTACGGAAAATCTGCTTATGGCAGCCAGCCTGGCGGACGGCGAAACCGTACTGGAAAATGTGGCCCGTGAGCCTGAGGTGGTGGATCTGGCCAATTTTCTCACAGCATGCGGAGCACGCATTGAAGGGCAGGGGACCAGCTGTATTCGGATACAGGGCGTCACAGAACTTGGCGGGGCAGAGTATGCTGTCATGCCTGACCGTATCGAAGCAGGTACGTTTCTTGTAGCAGCTGGTATTACAGGCGGGGAGCTCCTGCTTCGGCACTGTCCTTTTACAGATCTTGAGGCTGTCATTCTTAAGCTTCAGAGCATGGGCATGGAAATCAGTGTCACAGCTGACGGCGTTCTTGCCAAATGCGGGAATCCTCTGCGAGGCACTGACGTAACAACCCGGCCACATCCGGGCTTTCCTACTGACATGCAGGCGCAGATCATGGCCCTCATGTGCATGGCAGAAGGTGCCAGTGTGGTGGAGGAAAGTATTTTTGAAAATCGCTTCATGCATGTACTGGAGCTGATGCGCATGGGTGCGCAGATCAAAGTTTCCGGCCATACAGCCATGGTACGTGGTACTGGCCGACTGATCGGCGCTCCGGTCATGGCGTCTGATCTGCGGGCCAGCGCATCCCTGGTTCTGGCCGGCCTGGCGGCCAAGGGCGTCACAGAAGTACGTCGTATCTATCATCTGGACAGGGGATATGAACGTATCGAAAACAAGCTCAATGCCGTGGGCGCGCGTATCCGGCGCGAGGCAGAATAGGCATCCTCTGGCATATGAAAGGTGATGTTATGCGACATCTTGCCATTGTGTTTTTACTGCTGACCGTAGCGATGCTCAACAGTTGCGCTTACAGTGCCTATGGCCTGTACGACGATCAGCGCCTGGTAGATACCATTGCCGACGACAAGGCCCTGGCGACCAGTATCAAAGCCGCACTCATGGACGCCCATTTCAGTGATGGGTGGGAAACCTCTGTCTATGTCTACTACGGCAATGTCTTCCTGGTAGGTGAAGTTCCTGAAAATATGCGGGACAAAGCCATTCGCATCGCCAGAACATACAAACCGCGCTCCGTAACAGCACACTGGTTCAGCCCTGCCAAAAACGATACCAGCAATCTTACCTTGTCCGCATCTTTGCGTACTGACCTCATCAGCACCCGGGGTCTTGCTTCTACCCGCATTGATACAGAGGTCAATGCGGGCCGTGTAGTGCTGCTGGGTGTTGTCAAAGACGAGGAGGAAAAAAAGCTGGCTATCCGCAAGGCGCGTATGGTTAAGGGCGTTACCGAAGTGACCAGCTATCTCATGCTGCCACTACGCACAGGGCAATAAACAAAAGGGCCTCCGCATTAAAGCAGGAGGCCCTTTTTTCAGAAAAACAATATAACTATTTGCTTGCAGGGGCTTCCCCGGTAACTTCTTCAGACGCCTTTTGCGGTGCTTCTGCTGGAGCAGGGGCGTCCTGTAGGGGATCTGCCGTTGCCGGAGCCGGTGTCGCAGCGGGTTCCGGCAGCGGCGTGAAGCTCATCTTCTGCTTGTTCACTTCGGCGATGACGGCACTGGTCACATCAACTGAGGGGCTGTAGGCAGCAGCCACATCAGCGGCAATAATGACGGTATAGTTCTGCTGCTCGCGGTAGGCGTTGAGCACACGCTGCATCATGTCGTAAAGCCTGTTGGCAACATTCTGCTGTTCCATCTGAATACGCTGCTGCGAGGCCATGTACAACTGCTGCAGTTCCTGCTGGGCAGCCTCATCCTTGGGGTTTTTTTCTAGTTTGGCCTGTACAGCGTCAAGCTTCTGCTGCATCTCTGCCTGCATGCCCTCCAGAAATTTCACACCGGCTTTACCGGGTTCGCTTTCGCGCATGACGCGGGCCATATCGACCACCGCTAGGGAAGGCTGGGCGTTACTGTCTGTCGTCTGCTGACAGGCGGACAGCAAGCAGCAAAACACAAACGCGAGGGGGATAAGGAAACGTATTTTCATCTGATTGAGACTCCTCTAAAAATATTTTGCCTCTGATACCCGCTTTTGCCCTGCTGCTCAACTTTTTTTTATGCGCCTGTAAACAACGCAGCATGCCTTCAGCGCAGCTCGGCTGCAAAGTGATCTTTCATACGGCGCACCTTGGCAACATAGAAGCGGGTCTCCCGAACAGGCAGATGCGCCGTCAGTTCTTCATACAGTTCTTCGGCGCTCATACTGTTGATGCGTTCCACCGCTGCTGAACCGTTTTCTCCAAACATGCGCAGAAAACGGTTGGGCCCCATGTTATAGGCAGCCACCACGCAATACTCTCTGGCAAGCGGATCTCGCACATTCTGAAAATAACGGGTCATCAGTATATGCAGATAGGCTGTGCCATAGCGGATATTGATTTCCGGCACGCTTAGATCTTCAAAGCCCACATCACCGGATTGACCATATAGAAAGCGGTGCACCTCGCCTCCGGCCGTACTGGGCAGAAGCTGCATCAGGCCCATGGCAGAACTGCTGCTGACAAGGTTGGGCCTGAAACTGCTTTCACTGTGAATAATGGCAAATATCAGATTGGTACTCAGGTTGAAACGCCTGGAAAAAGACTCTACCAGATCTCTATAATGATTGGCCCTGTCCAGAACATCACCAGCCGGGGTCGGAAAAGCCCCGGCCATGGTAAAAGTGCGTACCGGACGCGGCATATATCCAGTCAGCAGGGCATCTTCAGCCAGCCAGCGCACAGGCCTCCCCTGTGCATCAAGAGCATCGCCGTAGTGCTGAGGTTGGGCTGTAAGAAGGCCTGGCATGGACGCTCCGTCCAGGGCCAGCAGAGGGGTCAGGGGTTCTCTGCCATCGGGTGCACTTCCGTAGTCAAAACCATAGAGCCCAACGTTCAGGCGCACACCTTCCGGGCCAAAAGTCACTACCTGCGTCCCGTCTGCAGACGCGGACTGCGATATGCACTGCTGCGAAGCATGGGAGGTATCAACTGTACGCCGCACAGCCCAGAAGCGTATCCCATCACTGCTTACCTGTATGGGGGCAGGCACGTCTTCCGGACGCAGGCGCACCACCTGAGCATTGGCCTTGCGACGCACCTCCGGGCCATCGCTCTGTGGCACGAAGCCCGCCAAGAGCCCCAGCAGAAATAGCCCACCTCCCAGGCCGGCCGTCACAACAGCAAAAGCCTTACTGCGCGTCATGGCATTATCCTCAATGTATGGCAGGTTTGATATTGGCGTATATGTAAAACATGCAAGATATCTGCCAGTCTGCAATAGTCAAGACTGCATGGCCCTGCAGTATACGGCAGTCAAAAAATTGAATGTTCATTGACCGTCAGGCCCTTACGTTCTATGTTCGGAATTTAGAATGGCACACCATGCCGCCAAGCCCGAGGAGTTCTATGCACGCTGCAGCTTTTCTGCCCTTTCTGGATACACTGCATCAGTACAGCCTGCGAGACCTGAAAGGTGACCTGATGGCCGCCCTGACACTGACGCCCATGGCCATCCCCCAGGTCATGGCCTATGCCCTCATAGCCGGGGTACACCCGCAGTACGGTATCTATGCGGCCATTCTACCTGTAATCATCGCAGCTCTGTGGGGTTCCTCGCGCTATCTGGTAGCTGGCCCTACCAATGCCATCTCCATGGTACTTTTCTCAAGTATTGCTACTCTCAGCGTGGGTGGCGTAGCCTTGGCTAGCCTGCCTCCTGAAGCGCGTATGCCCTACATATTCGGCATGGCTCTTCTCTGTGGTCTGATACAGGTAGGTATGGGGCTGGCCCGGCTGGGAGAACTGGTCAACTTCATTTCTCATTCCGTCATGGTGGGCTTTGCCACAGGTGCGGCCTTGCTCATTGGCACAGGCCAGCTTGCCACAGTCCTGGGCTTGAGTGGTCCCAAACCGGCAGGATTCTTTCCTCAGCTGGGCTGGGCAGTAGCCCGGCTTGACCAGGTCAATTTCTGGAGCCTGGGACTAGCTATGCTGACCATCATTCTCTGTCTGGCATTACGGCGTATCTCGCGTCGTTTTCCGGCTACACTTGCAGCGCTGATCCTGACAGGCCTTGTGGGATATCTGCTGGATGTGAAGGCGTACGGAGTAGCTCTGGTAGGCCCTATCCCCGAAGTTATCCCCCCTCTTTCGCTGCCACCCTCCCTTGATATTGGTATCATTAACGATCTCTTCATGCCTGCCCTGGCCATTGCCCTGCTGGGTGCTGTGGAGTCACTGGCCATGGGCAAGCAACTGGCTGCCGTCAAGGGCGACCATTTTGACGGCAGCCGCGAACTGATAGGTCAGGGACTGGGGAATGTGGCTGCCGGCCTGACTTCAGGTATAGCCGGTTGTGGCTCCCTTACCCGTAGTGCCGTAATGATAGCCTCTGGCGGCAGAACACGTATGGGAACGGTTTTTTCCGGTTTGCTGGCGCTTCCTCTGCTGTTGGCTGTAGCCCCCTTCATGAGCTGGCTGCCTATGCCCGCCCTGGGCGGAATACTGCTTATCGTCTGCGTGCAAATGATCAATATGGAGTCCATCCGCCTCTGCCTTACGGCCACACGCATAGACAGGGCCGTACTGCTGCTGACCTTTGCCTCCACACTGCTGCTGGACCTGGAAAGAGCCGTCTTTATCGGAGTTTTGGCCTCGTTGATTCTTTATGTATACAAGACCGCCCATCCCCGCGTACGGCGTCTGGCCCCCCAAGATCCACTCATGCAGTATGCCCCGCCAAACCTGCCGCCGGGTATTGCTGTTTATCTTATTGAAGGCACACTCTTTTTTGGGGCTATCCATGAGCTGGAACGACAGCTGGAAGAGGAGGATCGTCTGCCCGCCCGTTTGATTCTCCTGCACCTGACTCGTGTTTTCTGGGTAGACGCCACAGGTGCCCATGCGCTCTCGCAGTTTTTGGAGCGCTGTCACGCCCGTTCCATTCCGGTAGTGCTGGTGGTAGGGAGCAGCAATGTACGTGACGTACTCAGACGCAGCCATGTGCTGGAGCAGATCAGCGATGGTTTTATAGCTGAAACCATCAGGGATGGACTGTGCATGGCGGCAGATCTTTTGCATCGTATTCACTGTCGGGATGGCGTCTGTGCGCTGTTGCCCGATACAGGGCGGCCGGATGCAAACGCACGGAAGGCCGGGACATGAGTAGAAAAATTTCTCTGCCGCCCTGCCCGGGCAACCCTGCAACGCTGCCCATGGGGTCAGACAAACCCTGGCTTGCACCACTGGCCGGGTACAGCGACCTGCCTTTCCGCTTGTTGTGTCGGGAATACGGAGCATCCGTCTGTGTGACAGAAATGGTCAGTGCCAAGGGGCTTGTCTATGGCAGTCCGGGTACGGCTGACCTGCTGGCCAGCCTTCCCGAAGACCAGCCTCTGGTGGTGCAGCTCTTTGGTGCAGAGGCTGATTTTCTACGCCGGGCTGTAGCCATGTTACGTGAGGCCGGCTACGGTTGGTTTGATCTGAATATAGGCTGCTCTGTCCCCAAGGTTCGTAAGCAGGGGGCAGGCGCAGCCATGCTGGGGAATGTAGATAATATTCTTACGGTTGCCAGGGCTATGCTGTCTGAGGCCGGTCCCGGCCGGGTAGGCTTCAAACTTCGTCTAGGGCTGTCCCACGACCAACCTGTTAAAGGAGGGCTAAAAGCCCTGGCTCTGTCACTGGAAAACCTGGGCGCAGGCTGGCTGACCCTGCATCCTCGTACAGCACAGCAGGGCTTTGGCGGCCAGGCTCACTGGCAGGCTATACATGAGCTGGCTGCCTGCCTGCATATTCCCCTGCTTGCCAGTGGTGACCTTTTCACAGCTGAGGACGGCCTGCGCTGCCTTGCAGAAACGGGGGCTACAGGCCTGATGTATGCGCGAGGCGCCATGCAGAACCCTGCCATATTCAGTGCCCATCTGGCCCTTTGCCGGGGTGAAAGCCCTTCCTTTCCTGAGCACTCGGCCCTGCACGCCATGATCTTACGGCACATGGAGCTGGCTCGCCAACACTGTACGGGCAAGGCAGCCTTATGGAAGATGCGTTCCGTAGTGCCGCGTTATGTACGGGCTTTGCCCGGCGTGCGGGACTTGCGTCAACGTCTCTGCCGTTGTACAGACTGGCAGGGCCTGACAGATGCACTGAGCGAATTTCTGCTGGCCGCTGCCTGCGAAAATCCTACTTCAAAAAGGATATGATATATGGAAGTTATCCGCGCCAGAACAGCCGGGTTCTGCATGGGGGTAAGCCTGGCTCTGCAAAAGCTGGACTCGGCCCTTGAAAGCGAAGGTAACAGTGACTGCCCCCGGCCCGGCCGCATCTGCACTCTTGGCCCCATCATCCACAATCCGCAGGTGCTGGCAGCCTATGAAGCCCGTGGCGTTGTATGCGCCCATGAGGGTACTGCCCTAGGGCCAGATGACATTGTGCTCATACGTGCTCATGGCATCACCCGTCAGGTAGAGGCCCGTCTGCGCTCAAGCGGCGCTCAGGTCATTGACGCTACCTGCCCCAAGGTCAAGAAGGCACAGCTTGCCATTGCCCGTGCCACAGAGCAGGGTGCCCCCCTGCTGCTTTTCGGCGAATCAGACCATCCTGAGGTACGGGGTCTGATCTCCTACGCCAGTGGGCCGGCGCATGTTTTCGGCAGTCGTCAGGATCTGGCGACCATGAAGCTGGATCCATCCAAACCCCATGTGCTGGCCTCACAGACCACACAGGACCGCAATACCTTCCAGGATATACAACAGGATCTGCAGCAACGACTGCAGAGCCTGACAGTGCTTTCCACCATCTGCGATGCCACCCGGCAACGGCAGGAGGAGGCCAGACAGATTGCCTCACAGGCAGATGTCATGGTCATTGTGGGCGGCAGGCAGAGCGGCAATACACGCCGCCTGGCTGATGTGGCTGCCTTGAGCGGGATCACCACCTTTCATGTGGAAAGCGCTGACGAACTGTATGCTGAAAATTTTCGGAAAATGAAATGCGCAGGCCTAACGGCCGGGGCATCCACGCCGAAAAGTCTTATTGATGCCGCAGAAATCTGGCTGACCTCCCTGTAGCCGGCCCGCCAGACCGGGCCAGAGGGCGTGCAGAAATGCGGACAAATCGCTATAATGACGCGTGAGCGTCTTATTGGAGGCAGCATGGCTCAGACCAATATCCTGCTGGAAGCCGGTACCAACGAGCTGGAAGTAGTGGAATTTTATCTCGATGAGGCCGACCCGCTGATAGAGGGGGACGAGCCTGCAGAAGGCGCGCTGCTGACAGAAGGGGGTGAGCGGGTCTACCGTGGCTATTACGGCGTCAATGTGGCCAAGGTGCTGGAGATCATCCGCATGCCCAAGGTCACGGAACTGCCAGAAGTGCAGCACCCCAGCGTCCTTGGCGCCTTCAACTTGCGGTCGCGCATCATCCCCCTGGTGGACCTAGCCATGTGGCTGGGCAAAACCCATGTGCCTGTTCAGGAACAGCCCAAGACCATTGTGACGGAATTCAATAACGTCACCACTGCCTTTATGGTCTCCGGAGTCAACCGCATACACCGCATCAGCTGGGAATCGGTGGAACAGCCCAATCAGTATGTCTCTGCCGTGTCCAGCAACTGCATTGTGGGCGTTGTACGCTTGGAGGAGCGTATTGTCTTTCTGCTGGACCTGGAAAAGGTCGTCTCCAATCTCAATCCCAAACTGGGGCTGCGCCTGGATGACTTGGGTGAGGACTGGGACGCCTCTACCGGCTACAGGGCGCTTATTGCCGATGACTCGGCAGTGGTGCGCGAAATGCAGCGTGACCTGCTGGAAAAGGCGGGCTTCAGCGTCATTGTCACCCACAACGGACGTGAAGCCTGGGATTATCTCACTGCCTTCAAACGCCGGGGCGAAGAAGAAAAAAGGCATATCAGCGACTTCGTACAGGTTGTGGTCACCGATATCGAGATGCCGGTCATGGACGGTTTCAATCTCACCAGCCGCATCAAAAACGATGATATGCTCAAACAGCTGCCTGTACTCATCTTCTCCTCTCTTATTACAGATAAGCTGCGTCATAAAGGCGAAAGCGTGGGTGCTGACGGGCAGATATCCAAACCGGAAGTTGGTCAGCTGGCCAAACGTGCCGCAGCGCTGATCAGGGCCACGGGTATGGACAGAAGCACAGCCCAGCAGGAACCCGGCAAAAACACCAATACCCCAGAGGACATACATGGCTGAAAAAATACTCATTATCGGCGGCGTGGCCCTTGGCCCCAAGGCCGCCTGTCGCTGCAAGCGCCTCATGCCCGAGGCAGACGTGACCCTCATAGATGAGAACAGCAATATCTCCTATGGCGGCTGTGGCATGCCCTATTATGTTTCCGGCGAAGTGCAGAGCATTGATGCACTGCGCGCCACGCCCTATGGCAGGGTGCGTGATCCGGAGTTCTTTGCCAGCATGAAGGGCGTTACTGTACGCAGTCAGACACGCGCCCTCTCCATTGACCGCGCGGCCAAAACTGTCTTGGTCAGGCATACGGTCACCGGGGAGGAAGAACAGCTGTCCTACGACAAGCTGGTACTGGCCACAGGCGCAAGCCCGCGCATGCCGCAGGTAGAAGGGAATGATCTGGACAATGTGCTTTCTCTGACCCGTCTGGAAGCAGCTGAGGTCATACGCAGGGCCTGCGAAGCCGGCAAGGTCAGTGAGGCAGTCATCGTAGGCGGGGGTTTTATTGGCCTTGAGGCTGCCGTGGCTTTGGCTGACATGTGGGGTGTCAAGGTCAGCATAGTGGAAATGATGCCGCAGCTGCTGCCAGGTGCTCTCTCTGCTTCCATGGGACGCATGGTCTCCCATGACTGCACACAGGCCGGTGTGAACGTCTACACGTCGGAAAAGGTTATACGCCTGGAAGGCAGAGACGGAACCGTCAGTGCTGTAATCACCGATAAAAGAAAACTATCTGCCCAGCTGGTCATCTTCTCGGCCGGCTTCATCCCCAACGGGCAGCTTGCCAGAGATGCCGGGTTGGACGTGGCCCCCTTTGGCGGTATCGTGGTCGACGAAAGCATGCGTACGTCTGATCCGAACATCTTTGCTGGCGGGGATTGTGTCTGCATTAAAAATATCATCACAGGTAAACCGGGCTATCTGCCACTCGGTAGTATGGCCAACCGGCAGGGACGGATCATTGGCACCAACCTGGCCGGGGGCAGGGCGTCTTTCTCCGGTTATGTGGGTACATGGGCTGTCAAGCTGTTCAAGATGTCTTTCTGCGGCACAGGCCTTACTGTAGAACGTGCACGTGCAGAAGGCTTTGACGCTGTCAGTGTGGCTGTGGAACAGCTGGACCGCGCCCATTTCTACCCTGATAAATCCATGCTGGGCCTTGAGCTGGTAGTGGACAGGACCAGCGGGGGCGTACTGGGCATGCAGGGTTCCTGTACAGATGGCATAGCGCTCAAGGCACGCATTGACGCTGTGGCTGCGGCCCTGCAGTGCGGCAAGCCCACAGTGGAAGATATCTCCAACCTGGAGGTGGCCTACGCTCCTCCCTTTGCTGCTGCCATGGACGTAGTCAATACAGTGGCCAATGTGGCCGACAATGTGCTGGCCGGACGCTTCACTCCGGTCAGTGGTGCAGAATTCATGGAGCTTTGGGAAAAAAGGCACGAAAATAATATTTTTTTCATTGACGCCCGTCCGGCTAGGGCCGGCCAGGCCGTACAGGCAGAATATCCAGAGTGGCATGCTATCCCACTGGAAGATATACGCAACAGGATGCATGAGATACCACAGGATCGACCGGTGGCGCTCATCTGCAATACGGGGCTGCGCGCTTATGACTGTGTGCTGGCACTGCAAAATGCAGGCCATACCCATGTGAGCAACAGTCTAGGAGGCATGCAGGCTGTGAGCAAGATGGGTCTGACCCCCTAATCACAGGCCCTGCCGCAAGGCAGGGCCTGTTTTTTATAATCTCCATGTTTTCACTGTTCAACCAAACAATTTTATGATAACGTCTTTCTGTCTGAAAACCTGTCATTTTCTAATAGACTGGATCAGAACGATTGGCTAAAATATTTTTTGCACAAGGTTTGGGCCGCCCAAGGCCCCGAAGACGCGTACTACGGCCGCCCCTCGTGGCCGAAAATTCTGAAACCGCGAGCGCCAGCAGGCGCCAAGGAGGAAGTAATGGCTAAAATGAAAACCATGGACGGCAATAACGCCACTACGCATATTGCCTATGCCCTGTCGGAAACAGCGGCCATTTACCCCATCACGCCCTCTTCGGTCATGGGCGAGGTCATGGACGAAAAAGCCGCCCGAGGCCAGAAGAACATCCTTGGTCAGACTGTAATCGTTCGCGAAATGCAGTCTGAAGCCGGCGCTGCCGGCGTTGTGCACGGCATGCTGGCCGGTGGTTCGCTGACCTCCACCTACACGGCCTCGCAGGGCCTGCTGCTCATGATCCCCAACATGTATAAAATAGCCGGCGAGCTTTTGCCCGGCGTCTTCCATGTGGCGGCTCGCGCACTGGCCTCGCATGCGCTGTCTATTTTCGGCGATCATCAGGACGTCATGGCCGCCCGTCAGACAGGTTTCGCTTTCCTCTGTTCTGCTTCTGTGCAGGAATGTATGGATCTGGCCCTGGTGGCCCATCTTTCAGCCATTGATTCCAGTCTGCCCTTCTGCCATTTCTTTGACGGCTTCCGCACCTCTCATGAAGTGCAGAAGATTGAAGTCATCGACTACGAAGACATCAAAGGGCTGGTAAACTGGGATAAGGTGGCCGAATTCCGCGCTGCCGCTATGAACCCTGAACATCCTCATGTGCGTGGTACTGCCCAGAACCCCGATATCTACTTCCAGAACCGCGAAGCCATTAACCCCTTCTATGACGCTGTACCCGGTATCGTGGTAGAAAACATGAAGAAGGTCTCGGCCCTGACTGGACGCAAGTATCGTCCCTTCGACTATGTGGGCCATCCTGAAGCAGATCGCGTCATCATCACCATGGGCTCGTCCTGTGAAGTGGTGGAAGAAACCGTCAATTACCTGAATAAGCAGGGCCAGCGTACCGGTCTTGTGAAGGTGCGCCTGTATCGTCCCTTTGCTCCTGAATATCTGCTGCAGGCCATTCCGGCCACAGCTACCTGCCTCTCCGTGCTGGATCGTACCAAAGAATGCGGCTCCCTGGGCGAACCTCTGTACCAGGATGTATGCACCGCCTTCCTTGAAAAGGGCGAAGCGCCCACTATCGTTGGCGGCCGTTACGGTCTGGGCTCCAAGGACTTCACCCCCGGCATGGCCAAGGCCGTATTCGACAACATGCTGGGCCTCCAGCCCAAAAACCACTTCACCGTGGGCATCAATGACGATGTGACCCATCTCTCTCTTGATGTGGAAGAAGAAATCGACACTGTGCCCGCCGGTACTGTGCAGTGCAAGTTCTTCGGTCTCGGAGCCGATGGCACCGTGGGCGCCAACAAGCAGGCCGTCAAGATTATCGGTGACAACACCGATATGTATGCCCAGGCCTATTTCGCCTACGACTCCAAGAAATCCGGCGGCTTCACCGTGTCACATCTGCGTTTCGGCAAGCAGCCCATCACCTCCTCCTACCTGATCACCCAGGCTGACTACATTGCCTGCCACAAGGCCGCCTATGTGACCATGTACGATGTGCTGGAAGGCGTAAAGGACGGTGGCACCTTTGTGCTCAACTCCAACTGGACGCTGGCCGACATGGAAAAGCATCTGCCTGCTTCCATGAAGCGCACCATCGCCCGCAAGAACCTCAAGTTCTACAATATTGACGCTGTGAAGGTGGCTCAGGAAGTGGGCCTTGGCGGACGTATCAACATGATCATGCAGACGGCCTTCTTCAAGCTTGCCAACGTCATTGACTTCGGCAAGGCCGTTGAACTGCTCAAGGAATCCATCCAGAAGACCTACGGCCTCAAAGGCGATAAGGTCGTCAATATGAATATCGCTGCAGTGGAAAAAGCCAGCGATGCTCTGGAAGAAATCAAATACCCCGCCTCCTGGTCTGATGCCACCGAAGGCGCTGTGGTCTGCCACTGTGATGACGATGATTACATCCGCAACATCGTGCGTCCCATCTTGGCTCAGCAGGGCGACAAGCTGCCCGTGTCTGCCATGGATCCTGCTGGTTTCGTGCCATTGGGTACCACTGCCTGCGAAAAGCGCGGCGTAGCCATCAACATCCCCGAGTGGATCTCTGAAAACTGCATACAGTGCTGCCAGTGCTCTTTCGTCTGCCCGCATGCCACCATCCGTCCTGTGGTTGCCACTGAAGACGAACTGGCTGGCGCTCCTGCAAGCTTCGTCACCAAGGATGCCATCGGCAAGGAACTCAAGGGGCTCAAGTTCCGCATGCAGGTCTACGCTGAAGACTGCCTGGGCTGCGGTTCCTGCGTTGAAGTGTGCCCGGCCAAGACCAAGGCCCTGGTCATGAAGCCTCTGGAAAGCCAGATGGACGAACAGAAGGCCAACCTTGCCTTTGCCGAAGCCAATGTTTCCATCAAGGACGACCTGCTGCCGCGCGATACCCTCAAGGGTTCTCAGCTGCAGCAGCCGCTGCATGAATTCTCCGGCGCCTGTGCCGGCTGCGGTGAAACCCCCTACGTCAAGGTACTCACCCAGCTCTTCGGTGAACGTATGCTTATTGCCAACGCCACGGGCTGCTCCTCTATCTGGGGTGCCTCATCGCCTACCACGCCGTACTGCACCAATAAGGACGGCTTTGGTCCGGCTTGGGGTAACTCTCTGTTCGAAGACGCAGCCGAGTATGGCTGCGGTATGGGCTTGGCCTATGTACAGCGTCGCAACCGCCTGGCCATGATTGTTGAAGAAGCTCTGAAGGATGAAGGCGCTTCCGGCGAACTGAAGGCCTCTCTGCAGGGCTGGCTGGATAATAAGGACGACCCCGAAGGTTCCCGTAAGTTCGGCGAAGCCATTCTTGCCAACCTGGATGGCTTTGACAGCCCGCTGGCACAGGATCTCTGGGATATGGACGACCTCTACACTAAGAAGAGCGTCTGGATATTCGGTGGCGACGGCTGGGGCTATGACATCGGTTACGGCGGCCTGGATCATGTTCTGGCCTCCGGCGATGATGTTAACGTCCTGCTGATGGACACCGAGGTGTACTCCAACACCGGCGGTCAGTCCTCCAAGGCTACCCCGCTGGGTGCGGTGGCGCAGTTTGCTGCCGCTGGTAAGCGTACCGGTAAGAAGGACCTGGGCCGTATGGCCATGACCTATGGCTATGTATATGTGGCCTCTGTCGCCATGGGCGCGGACAAGCAGCAGGTGCTCAAGGCCTTCCGTGAAGCCGAAGCCTATAAGGGTACTTCCATCATTATTGCCTACGCCCCCTGTATCAACCAGGGTCTGCATCGCGGCATGGGCAAGAGCATGGAAGAAGCCAAAATGGCCGTGCAGAGCGGCTACTGGCCTCTGTACCGCTACAACCCCGACCTGGCCAAGCAGAAGAAGAACCCCTTCCAGCTCGACAGCAAGGCCCCCAGTGCCGACATTCAGGAGTTCCTGGCTGGCGAAACCCGTTTTGCCTCACTGAATAAAACTGATCCTGAGGCTTCCAAGATGCTGAAGGCCAATCTGGCCGAAGCCTATGCGGAACGTTATGCGCTGCTCAAGCAGCTGGCAGATCTGCCGTATCCTGGCAGCGAATCGGCCGAGTAAGAAGACTAACGACGTCAGCGCATCCGTGAGCACCCGCCGGATGCGCTGACGAGCAGCAACAGCAGGGCGCGGCAGAAAGCCGCGCCCTCTTATGTAAGGGGGTTTTTCAATGCACCAGCACCACGGTCTATACATAACAGCCACAAGCGCCATGTCGGGCAAGAGCGCCATAGCTTTGGGCACCATGCAGATGCTCAGCCGCCAGATGCGGGATGTGGCCTTCTTTCGCCCTATCATCAACGAGCCTCAGCTGGACGACCGTGACCCGGACATCAACCTTATGCTTGAGCACTTCAAGCTTAGGATGGATTATTCCGACAGCTTTGCCTATACTCTGGCAGAAGCTCGCGAAATCATCAATCACGGTTCACGCAACCTTCTCATTGAAAATATCCTCCAGAAGTTCAAGAAACTGCAGGCCGAACATGACTTTGTGCTCTGTGTCGGCACCGACTTTCTGGGCAAGGATCCGGTATCCGAATTCGAGCTCAATGCCGAGATAGCGGCCAATCTGGGCTGTCCTGTCATTCTGGTCACCAGCGGCGACAATGCATCCTATCAGGACATCCATGAATCTCTTCGCCTGACCATGGACAGTCTGCAGCCTTATGCTGTGGAGGTTATCGCCACTGTCATCAACAGGGTTGATCTCAGCCAGACACAGCTGGATGATCTGCGCAAGAGTTTTGCTCATGACGGCCAGCCCGCCATGATCTATACAGTGCCCAATGATCCGACCATAGGCCGGGCCACCATGGGTGATGTACAGAAGGGGCTTAATGCCGAGATACTCTTTGGCGAGAACCGTATGGACACCCTGGTAGGCGATTATCTTGTGGCAGCCATGCACGTAGACAATTTTCTTTCGTATGTCGCCAAGGATCAACTCATCATCTCACCTGGCGACCGTTCCGATATCCTGCTGGCTGCGCTGGCAGCCCGTCAGTCCACCAGCAAGCCCGACATCGCAGGTGTTCTGCTGACTGGCGGCATCAGGCCCACGGAAGAAATCTGCACTCTCATCAAGGGCTGGCCCGGTGTTCCTCTGCCTGTACTGCTCACCCAGCACCACACCTACCGCACCATTATGGCTCTGCAGGAAATTTACGGACTGATAACACCTGGCGATACTCGCAAGATCAATACAGTACTTGGCCTGTATGAGCACTACGTCAACGGCAAGGAGATATCCAACCGGCTGCTCTGCAAGACCGGCGGACGGATGACGCCCATGATGTTTGAATTCGAGCTCATCGAGCGCGCCAAAAACGCCAAGATGCGCATTGTCTTGGCCGAAGGCGAAGAAGAACGCATACTGCAGGCTACAGACATTCTGCTGCGGCGCGAAGTGGCTGAAATCACCCTGCTTGGCAAGATTGATATCATACGTCAAAAAGCCCGCGATCTGGGCCTGGATATTGAGGGCGCCACACTCATCGACCCGGCTACCTCACCAAAATTCGAAGATTATGCCCAGACCTACTGCGAGCTGCGCAAGTCCAAGGGTATCACCATTGAACAGGCTCGTGATGTCATGCGCGACGCCACCTACTATGCTACCATGATGGTCAAAAAAGATGATGCTGATGGCATGGTTTCCGGTGCCATCAATACTACGGCCCATACCATTCGTCCGGCCTTTGAATTCATCAAGACGCGGTCTGGCTATTCTGTGGTGTCTTCGGTCTTTCTCATGTGCCTTAAGGATCGCGTACTGGTTTTCGGCGACTGCGCTGTCAACCCCAACCCTACGGCTCAACAGCTGGCAGAGATCGCCGTAGCTTCAGCACGGACGGCCGAAGTCTTCGGTGTGGAGCCACGTGTAGCCATGCTTTCTTACTCCACGGGGACCTCAGGTAAGGGCGCAGACGTAGACGTAGTGGTGGAGGCTACCAGAATAGCCAAGGAAATGGCGCCAGAGCTGGCACTGGAAGGCCCCATACAGTACGATGCCGCCATTGATCCCTCTGTAGCCAAGACCAAGCTGCCCAACAGTAAAGTGGCAGGTAAGGCCACTGTCTTTATCTTCCCCGACCTCAATACCGGCAACAATACATATAAGGCGGTTCAGCGTGCTGCAGGGGCTGTGGCCATCGGGCCTGTGCTGCAGGGCCTGAACAAGCCGGTCAACGACCTCTCGCGTGGCTGCACTGTACCCGATATCGTGAATACTGTGGCTATTACTGCCGTACAGGCCGCTGCTGAGAAGAATACTGCGCAGAAATAAAGCACACCAGGGCCGACCCGGCCCTGACCATATGAACAGAGAACTATAAAAGGAAACACCATGAAAATTCTGGTAATCAATGCCGGTTCTTCCTCCTGCAAATATCAACTGCTTGAAATGGACGATCAAAGTGTACTCTGCTCCGGCCTGGCCGAGCGTATCGGCCAGGAGGAAGGTGCTCTGACACATAAGATCGCTCCTGGTACGGACAAGGAAAATAAACTCGTCCGTAATGCGCCTTTCCCCACCCATGTAGAAGCCATGGAGCTGGTCATCTCTCTGCTGACTGACCCTGAAGTAGGCGTCATCAAAGATAAGAGCGAAATCGCGGGTATCGGCCACCGTGTACTGCACGGCGGCGAAGATATCACTGACCCCGTCAAGGTGGATGATCGCGTCAAGGCTATCATCAAAGAATGCTTCCTGTTGGGCCCATTGCACAACCCCGCTAATCTCATGGGTATCGAAGTGGCTGAAAAGCTCTTCCCCGGGGTACCCAATGTCGCTGTATTCGATACGGAATTCGGCATGGGCATGCCCAGAGAAGCCTATATGTACGCTCTGCCCTATGAGCTGTATGAGGATCTGCGCATTCGCCGTTATGGCTTCCACGGTACATCGCACAAATACATTGCCCGTAAAACTGCTGAATTTTTGGGCAAGCCCCTTGATGAACTGCGCTCCATCACCATGCACCTGGGCAATGGCTCGTCTATGAGCTGCGTAAAGAACGGCAGATGCCTTGACACCAGCATGGGCCTCACCCCACTGGAAGGCCTGATCATGGGTACACGCTGCGGCAGCATTGACCCGGCCATTGTTCCCTTCATAATGGAGAAGAAAGGCCTCAGCCCGGCTGAAGCCGACACCCTGATGAACAAAAAATCCGGCCTGCTGGGCCTGTGCGGTTATACTGACATGCGAGACGTGCATGCACAGGTGGAAAAGGGCAATGACAGGGCCGAGCTGGCGCTGAAGATGCTGGTGCGCAGCATCAAAAAGATTTTGGGCGGCTACTTCTTCCTGCTGGATGGTCAGGTAGACGCTATGGTCTTCACAGCGGGTATCGGCGAAAATGACGAAATCGTGCGGGCTGAGGTCTGCGCCGGTCTGGAAAGCCTGGGCATCAAAATTAATGCCGAAGAAAACAATACCCGCAAACCCGGCGCACGTGTCATCTCAACACCTGACAGCACGGTACCGGTACTTATCATTCCTACCAATGAAGAGCTGCAGATAGCTCTTGCTACGCAGGAAATACTGGCCTAAGCAACGCACCTCTACGGCCCCTGGACAGGATTTGCCTGGGGGCCGTGCCCTCTGAAAATTGCCTTCCCATCTAAAGTCCTTTTTCTTCCTCACTATATACAGGGTAATGTCCATGTTCGCTATGTTTACGTCCGCGCTGCTGGGCTGTCTTGCCAGCCTGTGCATGGCTTTCTGTTTAAGCACCACCGCAGCCGCCCAGCCGCCCTTACGCGTCAGCCTTGTGCTGGAGTACGAAGGTTCTGATGCCTGGAGCGATATGTTGCGCAATGGGCTGGAAGAGGCTCGCGTTCGCTACGGTCTGGAGACCCGTGTGCTTAGAGCAGCCGGAGCGGAGCAGGCATCTGTTTTTCGTTCCATTGCGGCCGAAGGGGGACTGGTGCTGCTGGCCTCAGACGGTCTGCATGAAGTCCTTCGCGATAATGCAGGCAATTATCGTAAGACAATGTTCGGCTGTATAGATACAGGTGTACGTGCCCCCAACATCATGTCTGTAAGTTTTGCTGATGAAGAGCCAGCCTTTCTGGCAGGGGCCGCCGCTGCCATTTTAACGCGTACTACAGCCCTGCCAGGTATCAACGACCAGCCGGTGCTGGGCTGGCTGTCAGGGGAGGATACGCATGCTCTGCGCTCCATGCTCAAGGCCTTTCACGAAGGCGCGCAACTGGAAGAACCCGGTATCAGGGTCATACACGCCGTAGCAGGCTCCTGGAGTGATACGGAACGGGCTCGTGCTCAGGCTTTGCGCCTTATGGATGCCGGGGCAGACGTGCTGGTGCTGGCTGCAGGTGCGGCCAATGCGGGCGCACTGGAGGCCGTACAGGAGCGAGGAGGCTACATTATCGGTATGGATGCTGACGCAAGTGCAACCCTGCCTGGGCGCGTGCTGGCCTCAATCAGTAAGCGGGCAGATGAGGCGGTACTGACCAT
>JAFQNG010000100.1 GCA_017396005.1 Desulfovibrio sp. | reverse complement strand
GAAGGTATGCGGCTTTTTGACGCTTTTCTTTCTGGCGGGCGGCATGACCTTTTATACCAACAGTTTTGCCGGTTCTGCCAATCTGGCCTTTCTCGGCATCCTGCTGTTGCCCCTGTTCCTCATGCCCTTCATGAAGCAGCCCGCGCAGAAGGCCATGCAGGTTCTGGCGGATATCAAGGGCCTTGCCATGTATATCGGTGCGGCAGAAGCCCAGAGGCTCAATTTCATCAATCCGCCGGAGCGTACGCCGGAGGAATTTCACCGGCTTATGCCCTATGCGGTGGCTTTGGGACTGGAAAAGGCATGGGGAGCGCAGTTTGCCGATATGTTTGCAGAAATGCGTTTTCATGGTAGCTCTCTGAATATGCTGGCCGAGTATGAACACCGTATAAGCGGCAAATAAGGCAAAGCTACTGTGAACTGTCCTTCCCCCGGGCTATATTCAGCCTGAAAGGACCTTCGGCAGGCCATGTGATGCGTATCTGTCCGTGCTGTCCGGTATGGAGCAGTGGGATCCCCTCTTTTTCCAGCCATTGCCGCAAACGCTTGGCCGGATAGTTGTAGCGATTCTGAAACCCACAGGAGACCAGTACCAGATCAGGTTGTACAGCCTTGTAAAAAGCTGGTAAGAAACTGCCGCTCGCGCCGTGATGTGGGGCTATCAGTATCTGTGCACGCAGATCCTGTCCTGATGCCAACAGGCGAAGCAATGCAGGCCGTTCGGCATCGCCGGTGAACAGGGCCAGTCCCTTGCCGTGCCGTGTCAGGCGCAAAACCAGAGATGCATCGTTGTCTCGCCATTTCCTGCTATGACTGGTCTCTCGTGGCGGGTGCAGCACTTCCAGTTTAATGCCGTGCATGGTTTGCCCCAGGATCAGACTGTCGCCCTGGGCCAGAGCACGGGCTCCTTTTTCCTGCCGCAGTGTGCGCCAGGTTTCAGCCTGCTGGCCCTGGGCGTCATGCCCGTTATCATAGAGCGCTGCCACAGTAAAAAACTGCAACAGATGAAAAAGGCCTCCCAGATGGTCCTGATGGGGGTGACTGTTGCAGACAGCACTCAGATGGGGGGCCCGATTATAGCTCAGACTTGGGGCTACCAGGGCCGCACCGGGGTCAAAACGTGGTGAAAAACTGCCGCCACCATCAATCACCAGACTGACACCCTCCGGGCCATACAGGCTCAGGGCCTGCCCCTGTCCTACATCCAGCATATCCAGGGTCAGGTCACTACTGCTGCGTTCCGCAAGGCGCAGCAGGGGGCCCAGACAAAGCAGGGCCAGAGCTGTTACCAGAAGACGGCGTGGTGGACGGTCCGTCGGGGGGCGACTGCCGGCCAGAGCCAGCGCGCAGCAAAGCAGGGCAAAAGCTGGCAGCGCTGTCCAGTGTGGACGAACTATGGCAGGGTTGTGCAGCAGGTCTGCATGTCGCAGCCAGGCCAACCCGTCTGTCAGCCAGCAACAAGGCAGGGCTGCCATATGCAGGAGCCAGCCAGCCGCATGGTCAAGGCCGGCTCCGCTCAAGAGAAGGCCCAGCGCGGCAGCAGGCAAAACGAATGTATCTACAAGAGGTAACCAGAGAATATTGAGGGGGAACCAGAAACCGGCATTACCAAAGAGCAGAAGATTGAGAGGTAAAAGGGCTGTCTGTATGAACAGTGACATGAGCAGGATGGAGAGTGCCGCACGCACTGTGCGCCTGCTGATACGGCGGGAAAGCGTATCCTGCGCATGGGGTGGCTCGGGCAGAATGCGGCGCAGCCAGGGGAGCGAGATACCGATAACAGTCACGCACAGGGCTGAAAGCTGCAAACCTGTATCCAGGATGCTCAGTGGTGCAGCCAGGCAGATACAGGCCAGGGCAGCCCAGAGGATATCCAGTGTCGTCCGGACCTTCTGCCAGGAAAGCCAGAAAGCCAGTACCAGCAGCATGCACACTGCTCTGACCAGGGATGCAGGCGCGTTGCCGAGCCACAGATAGACCAGCGCAGGCGGGCAGGCGGCCAGCACTGCCAGTGTGGAGCGGGGACGATGAAGATAGAGCCACGGCCACAAACGGGCTGCCCCGAGTATGCAGAGCAGGCCTGCAAGGCCGGCAATTACCAGATGCTGTCCGGAAAGGGCCAGACTATGGGCCAGAGTGGCAGCAGCAAAGTTGTCTACCGTATCCTGCTGCAGATAATAGCGGTCACCGAATAAGAGCGCTGGCAGAATGGCCAGCCCCTGTGGTGCTGACAGGGCGTCAGACGCTGTGCCCCGCATTGGCGTGGTAAGTGCCGGCAGGCCCAAAGCCGCTGTGAAGCGTTGACGCAGCTCTTCTCGCCAGCGGGCAGAAAGGCTGCCCGGGCCTGAGAATGTCGGCTGGCCTGTGCTGGCACGGCTCCAGATACGCCAGTATACGCCGCGCGCTGCCCAGTATACATCCCATGGGGCGAGACCGGTGTTGGCAAAACCGTGCATGGGTCTGGGGGTACGGCTCAGGCAAACAGCCTGCCCTGCCAGGGGGCGTGTGCTTCCCTGAGGTTCTTCCCATGTCCATGCCAGCAGGCCCGACAGAGGCCGGGCATCCGGCTGATCCTGCGGGCGTACATCTGCCAGGAGCAGGCGCAGACGCTGGTCCGGCAGCCCCTGCACATCGTCTACCGTGCCACAAAGACGAAGCCCCTGCGTACTGTCAAGCCAGGCCGGTGCCTGTGGCGGCGTCAGCTGCAGATGTGTCAGCACCAGAGAGCTCAAAGTCAGTATGGTGGCAAGAGAAACACGGGGCAAGGTATGCAGACGCCTGTCCAGAAAGAGAAGCAGAAGGGCACAGGCCAGGGCAGGCAGAGGCCAGACAGCAGACAGAATGCCTGCTATCCAGAAAAGAAAATATATCTGCCAGAGCAGGGGTGCTTGCAGCGGCGGATGACGCATGAGGGCATCAGGTCTACTGGCCCTTTAGCTCAGTTCACGGGCCATATCCCGTTCTTCAGCTCTTCTCTTGAGGCTGTCGCGATGATCGTGCAGCTTTTTGCCACGTCCCAAAGCAATTTCCACCTTTATTTTGCCGTGCCTGAGGTAGAGCCGTACCGGCACTACGGTGAGACCTTTCTGCTCCACGGCAGCAGCCAACCTGGCTATTTCGCGGGCATGCAGAAGGAGGCGACGTGGCCTGTCCGGTTCCTGCGGGGCATAGCCGGCATTGGAGTAAGGGGCCACATGCAGGGAGCGCAGCCAGGCTTCTCCCTGCCTGAAGTCGACATAGCTGTCGATGAAGTTGACCTTGCCTGCACGAATGCTCTTTACTTCCGGTCCGGTGAGTGCAATGCCGGCTTCGAGAAAATCAGACAGTTCGTAAAGATGGCGGGCTTTTTTATTGACAGCGATAGAAGATGGTTTCTGGCTCATGGCTGGCCCTGATGCAGAAGGCTGTTGGTGTGAAAGGCCAGTTCAGGCCCAAGGGATTGATGCAGCTTTTCATATGCCATATGGCGGCAGGCCCGTACATCTGTACTCATGAGAATGCTGTGGGCAAGCTCCTGGCAGGTGACGGCATTGAGCTGCCGTATCATGTGTTTGATGCCGGGCACAGAGCAGGGCGCGGCAGAGAGAGCGTCTACCCCCATACCCAGCAGAATGGCCAGACCGCAGGGGTCTGCTGCCAGCTCACCGCAGACAGAGACACCTATGCCTTCACGGTGGGCGGCATCGATGGTTCTTTTGAGTGAGCGCATGACGGCCGGATGCAGGGGGTCATGCAGATAGGAGACATGGCGGTTGTTCCTGTCGATGGCCATCAGATAGTGGATGAGGTCATTGGTGCCGATGCTCAGAAAATCGCATTCACGGGCCAGGGCATCGCAAATCATGACAGCAGCCGGCGTTTCTACCATCACGCCCAGAGAAATGTTGGTGGCATGAGGCAGGTTTTGCGCCAGCAGTTCTTCATGCAGCTCTCTCAGGATACGGCGTACGGCCTGAACTTCTCCCAGGCTGGAGATCATGGGAAGAAGCAGCGCAGTATTGCCGGCCACACCAGCCCTGAGCAGAGCCCGCAGCTGTGTACGGAATATACCCTGATGGCGCAGGCAGAAGCGGATGCCCCGCAGACCCAGTGCGGGATTAGGCTCTCTGAGAGAGGCCTGGGCCCGCAGCATTTTGTCTGCACCTACATCCAGCGTACGAAAGACGACTCGGCGGGGCGCAACCCTGGATGCGACCTCGGCGTACTCCCGAAAGAGCTCTTCTTCGCTGGGGAGCTCTCCTTTGAGATAGGCGAATTCCGTGCGGTAGAGCCCAACGCCGTCGGCGCCACTGCTGGCGAAATTATCCAGTTCGTCAGCGCTTTCCAGATTGGCATGGGCTCTGATGCGCACCCCATCGCACATCTCGGCCGGCCAGTGAGCATTGCGGCGGGTGTGATTTTCCCAAAGGGCGTACTCATCACGTCGGGCCGTATAACGCGCCAGATCTTCTTCATCAGGGCCCAGCAATACACAGCCGCTCAGGCCATCTACAATGACGGTTTCATTTTCAAGGGCGTTTTCCAGCAGGCCGGTCACGCCCACTAGCGCCGGGATATGCAGGCCGCGAGAGAGAATGGCTGTATGCGAGGTAGGCCCACCTTCAACGGTGATGATACCGAGAACGCCGTTCAGGTCCATCTCCATGACATCGGCAGGAGAGAGATCTTCAGCGGTCAGCACACTGGGGCTCTGGCTGCGATCCCGTGGCTGTCTCCCGGTCAGACATTCCCGCAGACGCAGACCAACGGCCCTGATATCCTGGGCACGGTCACGCAGGTAGGGATCATCCATGCTGCGGAAAAGCTCACACAGCTCTTCCACCGTATGTCTGAGTGCCCAGGCAGCGCAGATGCACTTGTGCTCTATCCGGGCCAGAGCGGCATTGAGCAGCTTGGGATCACGTGCCAGCTCCATCTGGGCGGCGATGACGTCACGATATTCTGCCAGCTCTTCAGGTACATTGGCCATGCTCTGGGCCAGGGACGCCCGTACCTCTGTGGCAGCAGTGCGCAAAGCTTCCTGCTCCTGAAGAGCGTCATCGGGAGAAATATGCCGCTGTTCGTTCTGGCCCATGTCATGCATGAAGCGGATGGAGCCGATAGCGATGCCAGGTGAGACCGGAATGCCAAAAAGCTGTGCGCGGGCCATGTCAGTCCTGCAGGGTGTTGAAAAATCTGGCCAGAGCTTCCAGAGCTGCACGCGCGTCAGGACCGCTGGCAAGCAGTGTCAGCTCGGCATCCGGGTCAGGCGACAGGGAAAGCACATCGAGCATGCTTTTGGCATCAGCTTCACCGTTGTCACAGATAAGCAGGATATCAGAGGCATGACGCTGTGCCTCCTGCGCCAGTCGGGCGGCTGGTCGGGCGTGCAGGCCGCCGCGCAGCGTAAGCGATATCCTGAGGGCCAGCCCGCGGGGGGTTTCTTCAATCACTGCGCTCATGTCGTCCTTACTGTTTGCTGTCCATAAACAGGGGCATCTTACATGCCTGGCAATGCTTCGTCCATAAGGATCAGTGCACCGGCCAGCAAAAGCCAGAACAGGAGGCGAGGCAGACGCAGGCGCACTTTCAGCCAGGCGGTGGCCAGCAGCCCGGCCAGAGCTGCAGCGCATATCTGCCAGGCAGGCTCTTCAGCCGGTATGCTGCAGAGCTGCCAAGCCAGCAGGGCGGTAAGCAGGGCGTTGCACATTTTAATGCGTCCGGCCCAGTTGATGAGGTTCAGTCGTCTGAGCCACATCAGCACTGTAATACCGTGACGCAAAGCTGTGAAAAACGTCAGGGCTCGGAAGATCTGCAACCCTGCCAGGAGACACAGGCTCAGCAGAAGAGCCACCCAGTGAAGCCCGGCCAGAATGAGACTGCTGCAAGTCAGTACCCAGAGCGGCAGAAGGCTGCCGCTGAAGAAAGAATCTCCCAGAGCAGACAGTGCAGCCCCCAGCGTACCGCGTATACCAGCCAGTGCCTCTTCCGGCAGGGCAGCATGCGCTATCTGTTCTTCAAGGGAGAGTACAATGCCCGCATAAAGCGGCATCATGAAAACATGTGTATTGCTGTGCCCCCCGTAGCGGGCAAAGGCGCGGGCGCGGGCTGCCGTATCAGGATAGAGGTGGCGCAGCGCCGGGGAAAGCACAAAGGCCAAGCCTATCTGCTGCATGCCTCTGGTCGTGACGGCTGCATTGATGCAGAATGTGCGCGCAAGGCAGTGGAGAGCGATTCCGGCAGGCAGCATGGTCAGGCGTCGGGCTTGTTATGGTTGGCGATCAGAGCATAGATTTCCTTACCGCTCCAGCCGTGTACAGCCTCCTGTACACGGCGGGCCACCTGACGCGGCTTGCCGCCGTGCTGCATTTCCATATGCAGCAGGTTTTCCACCTGCGGGCGAGGGGTACGCTCCACAACTTCTGGTGGACCGATGATGACCGTGATCTCGCCCAGCAGCGTATCAGGCAGCATTGTCTGGCTGTTTTCCAGTCGCAGGAGTATAAATTCCTCATGGGTTTTGGTCAATTCGCGGCAGACAGCCACCTCGCGTGGCCCTAGGATGCGGGCCGCCACGGCGAGGCTTTCGCCCAGGCGATCCTTACGCTCAAAGAAAACAAGTGAACCTGGCACATGGGCAAAGGCTGTCAGCAGATTTTCGCGACCTGACGTATCCCGCGGCAGAAAGCCCAGGAAGGTATACGGCAGGGGTGGAATGCCCGCTGCCGACAGCGCAGCTGCCGGCGCAGACGGGCCTGGTATGGGCGAGACCGGCAGGCCTTCACGCCGGCAAGCCCGTACCAGCCTGTAACCGGGGTCGGCCAGCAAAGGCGTACCTGCGTCAGAAATCAGGGCCAAGCTGTGCCCATTGCGCAGGAGGCGCAGAACCTCTTCCTGCCGCTCTGTCTCGTTATGGTCATGAAAGCTGAGAAAGCGGCGGCCTTCAAGCCCGCACTGTGCGCACAGACGGGCAGCGCGGCGGGTATCTTCGGCCAGAATCAGGTCCGCCGCGGCGAGTACCTCCCTGGCGCGGAGCGAGAGATCATCAGGGTTACCAAGGGGTGTGGCCACTATCCAGAGCCTGGGAGAGATCAAAGGCATGGGGAAAATGCTCCACGTTGAAGGCATCGCCCTGACTGACGAGACAGAGCACGTCGAAACGACAAGGCAGATTCCAGGCGCGACGGGCGGCAAGCCAAGCCAGAGCTGCACGGCTCAGGTTGCGTATCTTTGCAGCAGTCATGCCTGCTGCCGGACCACCATAGCGCTGTGACCTTCGTGTTTTGACTTCCACAAAGACCAGCTCTGCACCGTGACGACATACTAGGTCCAGCTCAAGGCGCCCCTGCCTCCAGTTGGTTTCGATGATGGTGAAGCCTCGTTGCTTCAAAAAAGCGGCAGCCGCCCGTTCGCCGGCCTTACCCAGCCGTATATGTTCCGGCTGACTGTCGGCTGCGGCAGCAGAAAGGCGGCAGGATACTTTCAGCATAAACGCCCCTGAGTCTGTGCTGTTTGCGGGGCAACACCTTTGAATGTCAGCCGGTGCTGGGGGCAGGGGCCAAGACGGTGCAGAGCCGCATAGTGTGCCCTGGTGCCGTAACCTTTGTGCACATCAAATCCATAGCCGGGCCACCGCCTGGCAAGATGCAGCATGAGGCTGTCACGAAAAGTCTTGGCCAGTACGGATGCCGCCGAAATGGCGGGTATGCTTTTATCGCCCTGCACCACAGCCTGCTGACCAGGCAGAGGGCCTGCGTGCCCCTTATGCCAGAACGGCTGCAGTACCGCATCAGGCAGGGTTTTATTGCCATCAATGAGCAGAAAGCCCGGCGCAAGGCGCAGGCAGCATACGGCCCGGCTCATGGCTTCAAAGGTGGCCTGGAGGATGTTTATCCTGTCAATGCGTTCAGGCCAGACAACGCCCAGGCCCCAGGACAGAGCACAGGCTCTGATGCGTGGGGCCATGGATTCGCGCGCACTGCTGCTCATGGCTTTGGAGTCTGTCAGGCCGGGCAGATCGCAGTCTGCAGGCAGAAGCACCGCAGCCGCCACCACGGGACCGGCCAAACAGCCGCGCCCGGCCTCATCAATACCCGCAGTAAGCAGAGAGGCTGAGGGCAGAGGCAGACCGGGCAGGCCACACTGCCCTGCATGAGATGCTGCCCTGGCGTTACGGCGCATAGACATCACCCTGACTTTGGCGTTGTATACAAATACGTACAGGCCGACAGAGCGGCACAAGACTGCTCTGTCGGCCAAAGGCAAAATAGGCCGTCAGCGACGCAAAAACAATCAGAAGCGACCGCGAGGCTTGATGCGGGCCGCTTTGCCCTTGAGGGCGCGCAGGTAGTAGAGGCGGCTGCGGCGCACACGGCCCTGCGTGACCAGTTCTACACGGTCGATGAAGGGCGAGTTAAGCGGGAAAATACGCTCCACGCCTACGCCGTCTGAAATCTTGCGAACCGTGAAGCTGGCATTGGTAGTACCGCGCTTGATACGAATCACATTACCCTGAAAGACCTGTATGCGTTCTTTTTCGCCTTCCACAATGCGCAGGTGTACCTTCACCGTATCGCCGGAGCGAAAGGCAGGCATATCCATGCGCATATTTTCCATTTCGATCTTTTTGATGACGTTCATCCTAATCTCCTTGCAAACCGCTGACGTATCGTCCTCGTATGCTGTTGGCCGGGCAACTCAGCAGAAGTCACCCAGAATCCTGTCGGCCAGGATAGCGGCCGCACTGCGTACCGAAAGATGGTTGTAGCCCAGGAAACGCAAAGGCCGCAACTGTCCGTGGCATTGTTGCAGCACCTCCGGGGCAAGGCCCTGTGCGGTGCCAAGACACAGTAAAACCGGCCCTTCTTCACACCACACCCGTATTTCGCCGGGTGTGAGCGGTCGGGCCGCTTTTTTGCCTGACGGCCATACAGCAGAACTGGCCACAACTCTGACGGTCTGACCGCTGCTTTCTGTCAGCCGTGCAATGGCCTCCTTCAGAGAAGCCACAGGGCATACCGTTGCCAGTGCTCTGGCTCTGTCAGGGTTGCTCCTGCTGCCCGGCCCCTGCGTCCAATGCCGTAAAATACCGTTCAGCAGCCGCATCTGATCTTCCAGCGGGGTAGCCACAAAGAAAGACCCCATCGCATAGCTGCGTGAAATACGAGCTATATCGTGAATATCAAGATTTGTCAAAGAGGAAGCGCCGGATTTTTTTTCGTCCAGCATGACAGGATAGTGCAGCAGACAGAACGAGAGATTATGGGCTATCTTTCTGCGCGGGAGTGTCTCCAGATGGCGGGCGTCATCGGCATCCAGAGGGGCGTCATCCAGCATTTCGGGCCGTACGGCAAGCGTAGTGCCGAGGGATGCGGCGCGTCGCCAGCGGGCAATGGCTGCATGGTCGCCGCCAAGCAGTACTGGAGGTACAGGCAGGCCTTCAAGGATTTCGGGCCGTGTATAGTGCGGATATTCCAGCAGGCCATGCGAAAAGCTTTCATCATTGCCGGATTCTTCTTTTCCCATAAAGCCGGGCACAAGGCGGGCCACGGCCTCCATGACGGCCAGGGCTGCGGTCTCTCCACCATTGAGCACGGCCTCACCTACACTGACAGGCTCCAGCGGGAAGAGCTGCAGCAGTCGTGCGTCCAGCCCTTCATAGCGTCCGCAGAGCAGCGTGATGTTTTCTTCCTGTGCCAGCTCACGTGCCAGAGCCTGTGTAAAGGGGCGGCCACCGGGGCTCATGAGCAGCATGCGGCCGGGGCGTTCAATAGAGCGCAGGGCTGCGGCCACCGGTTCACCCTGCATAACCATGCCCGGCCCGCCGCCGTAGGGGCGGTCGTCCACATGGTGATGTCTGTTCTGGCTGAAGGCACGCGGATCATGAAAACTGAAGCTCACCAGGCCGTTTTCACGGGCACGGCCCATGAGTGCCGTCTGCAGCGGTGAGGCAAAAAAATCAGGAAAAAGCGAAAGCAGATGAAAATGAAGCATGCGCGGAGAGTGCCGTAAAATACGGTGTCTTGCAAGTATCTGCTTTATGACAAAAGCCTGCAGGACAGAAAGATCTGCCTGGTGGACCTCATGGGCGAGGGCTTTGCCCTGCGGCCGGCCTGCAGCTGGGTCTGGCACGCGCACAACCCCTTGCTAAAGGGCCTGCATACCCTTATAGTATGGAAAAAGTGCCCGGCATCAGGCTGTGCGCCATACCAAGCCTTTCTGGAGGATATATGTCTGTTTCGACTCGTGACGTCACACAAAGTGGCGTTATCAGTACCGCTTCCCTGTACATGCGCCATGTCTATCAGTGGATGACGGCCGGTCTTGCCCTGACTACTGTGGTGGCTTTCGGCGTTGCCTCTTCACCGGAGCTGCAGACGGCTCTCCTGGGCAACACTATTATCATGATACTGCTCATTGTAGCCCAGTTTGGCCTGGTCATCGCCCTGTCGGCAGCTGTACATAAAATGTCGGCAGGTACGGCCACAGGCCTCTTTATGCTTTACTCTGCCCTAACAGGCGCAACACTTTCGTCTATCTTCGTGGTCTATCCCATAGGCTCCATCGCCAATGCCTTCCTTGTGACCACGGGTACCTTCCTGGCCATGTCCATCTATGGTACTGTGACCAAGCGTGACCTCACCGGCATGGGCAACTTCATGATGATGGGTCTCATTGGTATCATCATCGCCATGCTCGTGAATATCTTTCTGCAGAGCAGCATGATGGACTTCATCATCAGCTGTCTGGGCGTTATTATCTTCACCGGCCTGACGGCCTATGATACGCAGAAGCTGCGCCAGTTTGGCGAAGGCATGCCCGAAGGTGACAGCGTTGCCGTTCGACGCGGGGCCATTCTGGGCGCTTTGACCCTCTATCTGGACTTCATCAACCTTTTCCTGATGATGCTTCGCCTCTTTGGCGGCAGCCGCGACTAACTCCCTTACCATGTGCAGATCCGCAAGGGGCAAAGGCCAAACCTTTGCCCCTTTTTACCATAGTGAAGATGCAGACGAGCATGAGCACCTTGTCAAACTCAACCATGAGG
Source organism: Desulfovibrio sp. (assembly GCA_017396005.1). Taxonomy (GTDB): domain Bacteria; phylum Desulfobacterota; class Desulfovibrionia; order Desulfovibrionales; family Desulfovibrionaceae; genus Desulfovibrio. Next base: position 42,658 of record JAFQNG010000100.1, on the reverse strand, counting down.
TTCCAACAGCATTCCCAGCCCAGGTTCTGGAAGAGGCGGCAGCCCTGCCCCTGTCTCCCCAGCCGGAAGATCTGGCCGGGCGTAAAGACATACGCCATCTGCCTCTGGTAACCATTGACGGCGCTGATGCTCGTGATTTTGACGATGCCATCCATGTGGAAAAAAAGGGGCAGGGGTGGTTGCTGCGTGTGGCCATTGCTGACGTAAGTCATTATGTACGCCCCACTCGGAGCAGAAGGCCCAGCCTTGACAGAGAGGCTCTGGCGCGCGGCAATTCCTGGTATTTTCCCCGTTCTGTAGAGCCCATGCTGCCCCCGGCGCTGTCCAACGGCCTGTGCAGTCTCAAACCGCATGAAGACCGCCTGGCAGTACTGGTGGAAATCCCCTTCACTGCCCAGGGTCTGCCCGGACAGGCCCGATTTGCTCTGGCAGTCATGCGCTCGGCCGCGCGCCTGACCTATGACGTGGTCAAAGCCTGTCTGCTGGACAGCGATACAGGGGCCCTGGCCCGTTTGCGCTCGCAGACACATGGGGCAGCCGTGCTGGCCATGCTTGAAGAAGCCTTTGCGCTTTTCTCTGTGCTGCGCGAACAGCGCAGGAGGCGCGGCAGCCTTGATTTCGACCTGCCCGAACCATGTTATGCGTTCAACCAGCAGGGGCGTGTCACAGATGTCTGCCAGGCGCAGCGCCATGACGCTCACCGCCTCATCGAAGAGTTCATGATAGCCGCCAATGAAGCCACTGCCCGGTTCCTTGCTGCGTCTGATCTTCCCTTTCTCTACAGAGTACACCCTGCCCCTGCAGCAGACCGCATGTCTGACCTGCTGGAAAGCCTGCGTACTACCGCAGCAGACTGTCTTGCCAAACTGCCTCCCGGAGCTCTGCGCCGTAACGGGGCCATGCCACTGACCCCGGCCGGGCTGCAGGCCATTCTTGCCGCGGCCAAAGGCAGTGAGCACGAATTTCTTGTCAATCGTCTTTGCCTGCGGGCACTGAGTCAGGCCCGCTATCAGGCAGATAATGAGGGACATTTCGGCCTGGCCTCGCAAGCCTACTGCCACTTCACTTCACCTATACGACGCTATGCTGACCTGCTGGTGCATCGTGTTCTCAAGACAGCCATGGGCTGCCCTGCCGGCCCTGTGCCTGCCGGACAGAAACTCATACGCCTGGCAGACCAGCTCAATCGCCTTGAGCGCGCCGCCATGGAATGTGAGCGGGAGACAGCCCGTCGCCTGGCCTGCCTTGCCCTGCACGACCGTCTGGGACAGCGCTTTGAAGGCCTTATCTCAGGAATGATGGAATTTGGTCTTTTTGTGGAACTGCACGACATGCCTGTAGAAGGCATGATACGCGTGAGAGACCTGGGTAACGACTGGTTTACGCTGGACCATCGCAGCCAGTGCCTTGTGGGACAGCGTTCCGGCATGTGCTGGCGACTTGGACAGAAAGTTGAAGTCCGCCTGGCAGGTGTGGATATGACCAGGCTTGAAATACGCCTCATACCCCTTTCAGGCCCTTCCGAAAGGCATAACCCTGCACACATCATGCGACGCATGAAGCAAAAGCACAAACAGGCCGGGCGTACCTCATCCTGGCGCAGGAACAGCCAGGGGCAGGATAAAGAATACAGGCTGCCCCACCGGCGCAAGGGCAATGAGAGGTAGCTATGGGCTTTCTCACATCCCGTCAACGCATGGGGGCAGCCGCCCTGATACTGGCGGCCAGCACACTGCTTTCACGGCTCATGGGCCTGATACGCGACAAGGTCATATCCTGGCAGTTCGGGGCAGGCAGTGAGGCAGACCTGTATTTCGCCGCCTTTGTAGTGCCGGATATCATCAACTATCTGCTGGCAGGGGGCTTCATGTCCATCACCATCATCCCTCTGCTCGCACGACGCTTTGAAGAAGACAGCCAGGATGCCTGGCGCTTCTTCTCCTGCGTGTTCTGCTGGATGCTGGCAGGCTCTCTGCTGCTCACGCTTGCCGGCATGCTGGCTGCTCCCCTGCTGGCCCGCCTGACAGCCCCCGGCTTCAGCCCGGAGCAGTGGCAGCGCCTGACCTTTTTCATGCGCATCATCCTGCCTGCACAGGTCTTCTTTCTCTGTGGGGCCTGTCTCACGGCCCTGCTCTATCTGCGGCGGCAGTTCACTGTTCCGGCACTGGCCCCCCTTGTCTATAACGGCTGCATCATTCTGGGGGGTGTGCTCCTGCCTCTTGTCGGGCCAGACCTCGGCATGACCGGCTATTGTGTGGGCGTAACCGCAGGCGCGGCGCTGGGGGCCTTTGCCCTGCCCTTATGGGTGGCCACCCGAAACGGGCTCTGTCTGCGCCCGGTCTGGCAGCATGCACTCATGGGCAGATTTCTGATTACGGCTCTACCACTGATGCTGGGGCAGACCATCATCATGCTTGATGAGCAGTTTCTCAGGGTTTTCGGTTCTCTGGTGGGCGACGGTGTCGTCAGCCTGCTCAACTACGCCAGACGCATAGCACAGGTGCCCATAGGCCTTATGGGCCAGGCCGCTGCAGTGGCCTCCTTTCCCTTTCTGGTCAGTCTTGTCACCCGTGACGACAGAGACGGTTTTGACCAGACCCTGAATACGGCACTGCGTACCAGTCTTGGGCTCATCATCCCCTGTGCATTCTGGCTGACCGCTGTGGCCTGGCCCGTACTGACCGTCATCTTTCAGGGTGGACGCTTCGGTACGGAAGAAACTCTGGCCACCCTGCCCCTGACCCGCATCATGCTGGCCCCGGCTGCGTTCTGGCTGGTATACATGGTGCTGGTACGGGCCTATTATGCCCATGGTGACACCCTGACCCCGGCTGTCACGGGTACAATAATGACACTGCTCTGTCTGCCTCTTTATTACTGGCTGGCTGTTCCCCAGGGGGCACTGGCCGTGGCCGCGCTCTCAAGCATCAGCATCAGCCTCTATGTCATCTGGCTGATGCTGATCTGGAGACGACGCCACGGAACAAAGGCCTTCTACGGCCTGGGACTGCTGGCTCTACGGGGGGTGCTGTGCTCTCTGCCCGGCACGGCAGCCGCATGGTGGGTCAGTGATCTCTGCCTGCGGCAACTGCCCTGGCCACCGCTGGCTGCTGCCGCTCTGGGCCTGGTCTGCAGCAGCCTGGCCTTTGCCCTCTGCTTTCTGCCCCTAGCCTGGCGGTATATGCCTTTTATGCTGAGGGCCGTCCTGAAACGCTTCAGACGGCCAGGAACCTAAAATACTCTGCCATCTGCCACGCGCCGTAACAGAGCCAGTGCATCATAACGCAGAAAAAACCAGATGGCCGCCAGCAGCAGCGCCAGGAAACAATATTCGCCTATGCTGCCGGTGGTACACAGTTTAAAAGAAAAACGCCCCTTGCGAGAAAAAGGATGCCAGGGCACCCCCTGCGGGGTAAGCATATCCAGCAGTACATGGCTCAGGCCGCCAAAGGCCAGCCCACTCAGCAGAGCCTTGGCAGGCGGGGCCAGCGGCAGGGCCAGGGCCGCCAGAAAAAGTGCCAGCCACCAGCCGAACCAGTGTGTCGTACCGCGATGAATGCGGTTGAACATGCGCTGTCGCCCACTTGGCGTAGGCGCCAGCCTGGCCACACGCTGATCAAGCATATCCGGCACTACAGCCCCCAGACAGGCAGCTGCAACTCCGACCGGCGGCAGATGAAGTGCCAGTGCTGCGCCTACGGCTGCGGTCTGATGGGTTATCCATTTCATCCTCAGACTTCCTTGATGAAAAACTGTAACGTAAACCGATGGGGAAATCTTTTCCCGCCGTATGGAACATGCGCTGCCGGAACAGATATAACAGGCGTCTGTTCCGGCAGTCTGGAGAAATTACTGTGCAGCAGGTGCGGTACGCAGGCAGCGCAGCAGAACGTCATAACTGCCTATATTGTTCAAACCGGTAGACATGCCTACGCAACCACGCAGTGTGGCCATGGCCTTCTCTTCTGCAGCAAGGCATTGCTGCTGTACAGCGGCATTACCCTGCGCATACTGCGTACAATAATTGGTCGTATCGAAGTTCAGCAGAGCGCCCGGTGCAGCAGGGGCTGCAGCAGGAGCTGGTGCCGTGCCGTCAGCAGGCTGCGCGGCATCCGGCTGGGCGGCATTGGCTGTATCTGGACCGGCCAGGGCATTGCCCAGCATATAACCGCCCAGCAGACCGGCGCCGGCGCCCAGAAGAGCCCCTCCCATACCACTGCCCTGCTGAGCAGGAGCCGCGAACTGCCCGGCGGCAGGCGGCATGGCCGAAGGCACAGCAGAAGGAGAGGCGGCTGCGGCAGGGGCCACAGATGAGCCGGCCGTGGAAGAAGGAGTCGTGGATTGTGTAGACGCAGGCGCCGGAGTTGTCTTGGCAGGCTTCGTCGTACTCGGCGCCACCGCGCGGGGACGGACGGCGCGGCGCGCAGCCTCAGCCATATCTGCCCACACCATACCACCTGCCATAAGCGCCACAAGAAAAATACTGCAGAATTTTTTCATGCTGCCTCACCCTTCTGTTTAGAGTTATAACGGTTTTCCAAAGGACCACAATCAGTTATACAGTCTGGCACTTTAGCAAAATGCAGGTAGCGGCACAAGCTGTTCCACATGGCCCGATTCAGCAGACAATACATTGTGATCCGGCATACATCCTCAAAGGCACGAGTTTTGCATAAAATCATCAGGCGGACAAAATTTCCCGTCCGCTTTTCCGCGTTCTGCCTGGAACGGAACAAGATGAAGGAGCCTGGTATGGAACTGGAATTCCGCCGCCGCAATAATGATCTTGGCCTGTGCTTTCCTACTTTTCAGGAGCGTATCAACAACATGCCCCCTGCCTCTCAGGGTGAATGCCAGGCGGGCAGCGCCGCACCTGCGCTGGAGCCGCTCGTATCAACACCACATATGCCCAATGCCGACGAAGTACGCATGACTATTGCGCAGGTGGAAGATGAAGCCCGGCAGCAAAGCCAGGAACTCATGGCCCTGCATTCCGGTCTCAATGAACAGCGTGTGGCCCGCCTGCTGGGCCTGCTTGATTAAAGAACTGCTTTTTGCATGCACTTTTCTGCCGCCCTTGCTGGCCCGTTGACCTGTACTGGCTGGCAAGGACGGTTGTGAAGGCCTGTTCCTGCTGCTCTAAAAAAACTCTTGAATCTCCGGCCAAGCTGAGCCAGAATACGGGCCATGTCTTTTGAACTCATCGTGGCCCTGCGTTATCTTTTTTCACGACGCAAGCAAACATTCATTTATGTCATCTCCCTCATGTCCATCCTGGGGGTGGCCTTGGGCGTGGGCGCGCTGGTGGTTGTGCTGGGGGTTTACAACGGCCTGACCACAGACATGCGCGACAAAATTCTGGGGGCCAACGCGCATGGCATCGTCATGTCTTACCTGCCGTCTGCCTTTCCTCAGAATACAGACCTCGACAAACGCATTATGTCCGTACCCGGCATCACGGGCGCAACACCCTTCATTTATACAGAAGTCATGCTTTCGGCCGCCAATGGCGTCAAGGGTGTGGTCTTACGCGGGATTGACCCTCAGGGCGCGCCCCATGTGCTCACACTCCTGCGGCAGATGCTGCACGGCTCGGCCCAGGGGCTGCACAAGGAAGGCACACCCGGTATCGTTGTGGGAGAAGAGCTTGCCAAACGCCTGGGCCTGAGCATGGGCAGTCGTGTCAACCTGCTTTCACCTTCAGGGCAAAAAAGTACGGCAGGGTTCAGCCCCCGCATTCGTCCCTTCGAAGTGGTAGGCATCTTCAAGTCTGGCATGTTCGAATACGACTCTTCGCTGGCCTTTGTCACTCTGGAGTCAGCCCGTCATATGCTTGATCTGCCTGAGGGCTTTCTTTCCGGCATAGAGATCACGGTCGATGATCTTTTTGAAGCCAGCGCCATTACCGCTCGTCTGGCAGAAGAACTGGGTTCTCCCTTCTACGCCCGCTCCTGGATGGAGATGAACGCCAATCTCTTTGCAGCTCTCAAACTGGAAAAGATCGGCATGTTCATACTGCTGACCATGGTTGTGCTCATTGGTTCATTTTCCATCGTCACCAGCCTGATCATGCTGGTCATGGAAAAAACCCGTGACATCGCCATAATGATGTCCATGGGGGCCACGCAAAGCATGATACGGCGCATCTTCATGTATCAGGGTATCATCATCGGCGTCATCGGCACTTTGCTCGGCTATGTGCTGGGCCTGAGTGTCGGAGGGCTGTTAAAGCGCTATCAGTTCATCAAACTCCCTGAAAACATCTATACGCTGGATCATCTGCCCATCAGCATCACGCTGTCAGACGTACTCATTGTCGGGGGCAGCGCCATGCTGCTCTGCTTTCTGGCCACACTCTATCCGGCCCGGCAGGCCGCACGTCTGGCACCTGCTGAAGCCCTGCGGTACGAATAGCCATGGCTGCCCTCTATCATTTCAACAGTGTGAGTAAACGTTTTCCTGGCCACGAAGAGACAACGCAGATCCTCAAGAACATCAATCTTGAAGTCAGGGAAGGTGAAGCTCTGGCCATTGTGGGCGCATCAGGCTCCGGCAAATCTACTCTCCTGCATCTCATGGGGGCGCTTGACAGCCCAAGCGAGGGTGTCATCCATTTTGACGGACAGGATATGGCCCAGATGAACCCGGATGAAAAAGCTGCTTTCCGCAACCGCTCTCTGGGCTTTGTCTTCCAGTTTCATCATCTCCTGCCGGAATTTTCTGCACTGGAGAATGTGGCCATGCCGGCGCTTATCAACGGCGCACGACGCAAGGACATATGGCCCGAGGCGCAGGCCATGCTTGAACGCGTAGGCCTTGCGCATCGCATGCAGAGCAAAAGCTCCACACTTTCCGGCGGGGAGCGACAGCGAACAGCCATTGCCCGTGCCATACTCATGCGCCCGCGAGTGCTCCTGGCTGACGAACCTACGGGCAATCTTGACGAAGCAAGCGGTCAGCAGATTGGTGATCTTCTGACTGAACTCAACCGCGAACTGGGCATGACCCTGGTGGTGGTGACCCACAATCAGGAACTGGCCGCCAGAATGGACCGCGGCCTGGAACTTAGAGCGGGGGCTCTCTATGAAAAATCTTTTGCATGATATGCTCTTCAGGGTATTGCTGCTGACCGTTATGGTCTGCGCCGCCCAGCTTCTGCTACTGCAGAGGGCCTGTGCGGCAGATGCCGGCAGAGCGCAGGTACTTGTCCTGCCCTTCCAGGTCAATGCCGGGCCTGAAATGCCCAATGCAGCACAGGATCTGCCGCAGGTCATCATCACCCAGCTGGAGCAGAACGGTCTCAGGGCCGTACCCATGAACCGTGCGCGAAACCTCTTCAGCGCCAGCGGCAGTGACAGCATAGATCTGAGCAGGGCCAGGCAGCTTGGCCTCAAAGCCGGAGCTGACCTGGTCATCTACGGCAGCTTCAATCAGCTGGGTGACGGCTTCACCATGGAGACCCGCCTGGTTCCCACAGGCGAAGGGCAGCCGGTACCTGCCGGTTTTGAGCGTGATTCACTGCTGGCCCTGGACGAGTGCGCCGCAGTAGTGGCCGGACGTGCAGCCCAGATGATCGCCCCCGCTGCTGCCGCAGTACCGGCTGCCCCCAGCCAGGGCGGCCTTGTGCCCATGGGCGCACCTGTGGCCGGTGACGGCCTGGCCGACGTGCAGGTACGCGGCATGAACGTCATGGACCCTGATACCGTGCTCATGCGTCTGACCATACGCAAGGGAGACAAGCCTGACGCCAACGCCATCAACGAAGAAGTCAAACGTATCTGGGAAATGGGCTACTTCAGTGACGTTCAGGCCTTCATGGAAGGCAATGTGCTGGTTTTTACCGTGGTGGAAAAGCCACGCATTGATAATATCATCGTGGAAGGTGCGCAGGAGATCGACCAGGAAGACGTGCTCTCCGTCATGGGCACCAGAACAGGCAGCGTGCTCAACGAGCAGATGCTTTCTGACGACCTGCAGAAAATCACAGAGCTCTACCGCAAGGAAGGCTATTATCTGGCATCAGCCGACTACCGCCTTGAAGAGCGGTCAGGCGGTCGTGGCGCCGTGCTGGTCATCCGGGTAGAGGAAGGCAACAAACTCTATATCAAAGAAGTTGCCATCAAGGGCCTCAAGGAGCTGGACCGCGATGACCTCAACGACTACATGGCTCTCAGGCCTCGCACCATGCTCTCCTGGCTTACGGGTACAGGCGTTCTCAAGGATGAATATCTGGAACGTGACACCAATGCCATTGCCGCCTTTGGTCTCAACGAAGGCTATGTGGATATTCAGGTATCTGCGCCGGAAGTGGAATACAAGCCTGACGGCATCTATGTGACCTTCACCGTGCATGAAGGGCCGCGCTACGCCATCCGCAGCGTTCAGTTTGCCGGAGACATCATCGACACGCAGGAGAACATGCTCAAGGTGGTGGAGATGGATGACTGGCAGGAGGACAATACGTTCTTCTCACTGACCGTCATGCAGGAAGACTCCAAGCGCCTTACAGACCATTATGCTGACTACGGTTATGCTTTTGCCGAAGTGGACACAAAAATCATCAAGGCAGACGACGGCAGCCCACAGGTGGATGTGGGCTATCTGGTCAACAAAAAAAACAAGGTCTTTATCCGCCGTCTCAGCGTGGAAGGCAATACCAAGACCCGTGACAACGTCATCCTGCGCGAGATGCGCTTGGGTGACGGTGATATGTATGAAGGTGCCAAGCTGCGCCGCTCCAATGAGCGTCTTAACCGTCTGCGCTACTTCGCTGCCGTGGATACGGAACTCATCCCTACCGGCAGGGAAGATGAGGTGGATCTCAAGGTCAAGGTCAAGGAAAGCAATACCGGGGCCATCATGGGCGGTATAGGCTACTCCACTTACTACGACGTGGGCGTGTCTGCCTCCATCATGGAGCGTAACCTCTTTGGCCGCGGCTACTGGCTGCAGCTGCAGGGCTTCTTCTCCTGGCGGCGCACTTCCGGTATGCTCTCCTTCACTAATCCACGCCTTTACGACACAGAAATTTCTGTGGGTAATGACCTCTACTACGTTTACGAGTACTGGGATGACTTCACCAAGGAAACCATAGGCGACACCATACGCATGTCCTACCCTCTGGGTGAATACACCAGTGTGGGGCTGGGCTATCGTCTGGAACGGTACATATTATCAGACGTCTATGACTACGCCTCGCCCTATATCAGCGACTATGAGGGTACCAACTGGACCAGTGCCCTTTCGGCCCGTATCACGCGGGACTCCACAGACTTTAAGGAGCGCCCCACCAAGGGTACCATCACACGCCTCTGGGCTGAATACGGTGGCGGCGGTCTGGGCGGTACAGACAACTTTGTCAAGGCAGTGGCCGACTGGCAGGGATTCTGGTCCGTCAATCCACAGCATGTTTTCCATATACGCACACGACTGGGCGGCGTCTTCCAGAATACCAGCAAGCCTGTCCCGGTTTTCGAACGCTTCTGGCTGGGCGGCATGGATACCATACGCGGCTACTCCTATACGGATATCTCGCCACGAGACTATAAGTATGCAGGCGAACATGTGGGCGGTGACCGCATGGGTGTTCTCAATGTGGAATACATCTGGACCTTTGAAAAGGATCTCGGCCTCGCTGTGGTGCCCTTTTTCGACGGTGGCTTCAATATCGACCAGAAAACCATGGGCAATGAGGTCGACAAGTATATGGTTGCCTCCACAGGTCTGGAGCTGCGCTGGCGCTCACCCATGGGTGACCTGCGCATAGCATACGGCATTCCTCTTGTGCGCGACTATGACAGGGAAAGGGAGACCGGACGACTGGAGTTCAGCATGGGCCAGTTCTTCTGATACAGTACATTCGCCTCTCTGCAGCGGGGATGCACGGCATCCCCGCTTTTCTTTTGAAAAAAAGCATGGTAGCTTTTTTAGCCTTATGCTGGCCGTACCACCACATATACTTCTTTGCCGGCCTGTGACTACACCGCATATCCCGAACCAGGGGTGAACGAGCGTGGGCGCATCACTATCCCGACAGACTGACAAAACCCTGCTGCGGCGACTGGCCCCTCCTGTGGCCTTTCTGGCGGCGCTCTGTCTGCTGGTGGTCTGCTGCTATGACTCTGGCTATACCTCCCTGCCCTCAACCGAAAAACGCTATAATGCTGCCAAAGAACATATCGCCAGCCTGAAGGCTGACAGCAGAAAGGCCAACCTGCGGGAACCCTGGGAGAAACTCGCCCGGGAATTTCAGGATATCTACGAGCAGGATCCAGCCTGGCCCAATCGCCCTGCTGCACTTTTTCGCGCAGCTGAAAGCCTAGAAGAACTGGCCCGCCGCTCCTTTGCCAGAGCTGACGTAGACAAAGCAGCTGCCTGCTACGAAAAACTGGCAGCACAGCATGCAAAGAGCCGCTTGGCTGATGACGCGCTCTTTCGTGCTGCCCGCATCCGGGCTGCCTGGCTCAAGGATGACAAGGAAGCCCTGGCTCTTTTGCAGAAGGCCAAAACGCGCTACCCTAGGGGTGACATGCTCCCCAATATTCTGGCCCTAGAGAAAGCGCTCAAAGCCTCAGCCAGAGGGCGCACTGCACCTGAAGCTTCACGCCTTGTTACCGCAGATACGCTGGACGCTGTAGAAGAAAAGACCACCACCCACCAGACACCCCGTCCTGACTCTTCCAGTACAAACCTGCTGGCCCGCTATCGGACCGCTAAAAAACGTATGGCAGAGCTGGCTGCACACAAGGTCAAGGCCTGCTGGCGGCAGCCCTGGGAAAACCTGCGCGATGAATTTCTGCAGATCCGGCAGAACGATGCAGCCTTGGCCATCGCGCCCGGGGCGCTGTTTCGCGCGGCGGCCAGCCAGGAAGCCCTAGCCCGCTGCTCACATCAGACTGTAGACTATCGCCGGGCGCTGAAGCTTTACGAAATGCTTCCGCATGACTACCCGCACAGCCCCCTTGGGGATGATGCCCTTCTGCAGTCAGCGCGTATCATGGCACATCTGAAGCAACCTGCTGAGGCTCTGGCCGTACTGGCTAAACTGCAGCGTGTCTACCCTCAGGGCGACATGTTCTCTGCAGCTCGAGCCCTCAGTGAAGAACTGCAGACAAAGATTCCGGCCGCCGCTCCTCCAAAAGGTCCACCGCCAGAGCTGCAGGTACTTTCCTGGGATTCCCCTGATAAGAACAGTGTGGAAATCGTACTCGAAATGAGCGCCCCTGCACGTTATACTACCCGTCTGGTCAAGGGAGAGAAAGGGGAGTCAGCACGCCTCTACCTTGACCTGGAAGAAGGCTCCGTAGTCAGCGACGTGCGCAAGGGTGTACGCATACAGGGCAGCCTTTTGCAGGCCGTACAGGTGCATGATCGTGATAATGGCGGTGCCAGCCTGCAGTTTGATTTTCGTGATGTGGAGCGCTATGACGTCACCATGGAGGATGAGCCCTGTCGTATCATCCTGAGCGTTGCCGCCAGCAAGACACCCCTGCCCCAACGCCGTAATGCCGCCGATCTTGCAGAGCACAAGCCAATGGCCCCTGACCCTGCTGCCAGTATCAGAGCGGCTGCACAGCGCGAGGCAGAAGCCAGAGCCAGGGCTGAGGCCATGGCGCAGGCTGAGACAGAAGCTCGCCTCAAGGCCGAGGCCAGAGCCAGAGATGCCGCAGAAGCAAAAGCCAGAGCCATGGCCGAGGCAGCAGCTGCAGCCGAAACTGAAGCCCGTCTTAAGGCTGAAGCCAAGGCCAGAGATGCAGCCGCTGCCAAAGCCAAGGCTGATGCCGAGGCCAAAGCAGAAGCCAAGGCCAGGGCAGAGGCTCAGGCTCAGGCTGAGACAGAGGCCCGCCTCAGGGCTGAAAGCAGAGCCAGGGAGGCGGCAGAAGCCAGAGCCAGGGCCGAGGCCAAAGCCAGAGCTGAAACCGAGGCCCTGCAAAAGGCTGAAGATGAAGCCAGGGCTGCTGCCGCTGCCAAAGCCAGAGCTGAAGCCAGGGCAAGGGAGGCGACCGAGGCCCTGCGCAAAGCTGAAGCCGAAGCCAGAAATGCCGCACAGGCCAAAGCCAGGGCAGAAGCCAGGGCTGCCGCTGCCAGTGAAGCCAAACGCAAGGCAGAGGCCAAAGCCAGAGCTGAAGCTGCCGCCAGAGCCGAGGCAGAGGCCATGGCTGCGGCAGCACGCAATGCCAGGGCACCCGAACGCCTTGCAGGGATGGCCAGCCAGCTGGGCCTCAGTGTCCAAACGATCTTTATTGATGCCGGCCATGGAGGTCGTGACCCTGGCACCAGCCACAACCGGATACTTGAACGCAGTATCACGCTGGATGTCGCCCTGACCCTGGGCCGTCTGCTCAAGGCCAATGGTCTTGACATAGTCTACAGCCGTACTGTTGACAAGGCCGTGCCCTTGAGCGAACGGACGCGCATGGCCAACGATGCACGGGCCGACCTCTTCGTCTCCATCCATATCAATGCCAACGAAGATACGCGCATTCATGGCCTGGAGACCTATTACCTTGACTTTACAGACAATCCCGAGGCGGCTCGCGTAGCTGCTCTGGAAAATACAGTCAGCGACAGACGACTTGGCGACATGCAAAGCATGCTGGCTGACGTTATGCTTACGGCACGTGTTGATGAATCACGCCGGCTGGCGCGTGACATACAGCGCCTGATCATGTTTCGCCTGAAGAGACGCGACTTTGTCATCAGAAACAACGGCGTACGCTCAGCCCCCTTCCATGTGCTCATCGGTGCGCAGATGCCTGCTGTTCTGGTAGAGCTGGGGTACTGCACCAACAAGGAAGAAGCCCGCAGGCTGGCTGATACCAAATACCGTCAGGCCCTGGCCGAGGGGCTTGCTGAAGGAATCTTGGCCTATAAAGATCGCCTGCAGCGCCGCCGCACAGCACAGAATGCCTTGACGCCCGGCCGCCCCGGTGCTATGTGATTTTGATAAATTCAGATTTCAGCCATAGGGAAGGAGAACTTTCATGCGCAATATTATTTTCATGCTCCTGACGGCTTGTCTGCTCATGAGCGCTCCGGCCATGGCAGCCGGAGAAAACAGCGCGCTCAAGATTGGCGTTGTTGACATGCAGGTTGTAGCGACTGACAGCGAGCCTGCCAAGGCCGCAAAAAAACAGATGGAATCCAAGTTCGGCAAGGAACGCAAGGAGCTTGAAAAGCAGGGTGAAGCCCTGAAAAAGAAGGCCGAAGCACTTAAGGACCCCAAGGCAAGTGAAGAAAAGAAGCTGGCTTTCATCCGCTCCAAGCAGGAGCTGGATCAGAAGACGCGCAACTTCATGCGTAAGGTGGAGCAGGAAGAACTGACTCTGCGGCAGGATATGGTCAAGCGTGTTTTCAGTGCCACCTATGAGGTGGCCCGGGCCAAGGGTTTTGATTTCGTGGTGGACATTACAGCCGGTGGTGTGCTCTATGCCGAAACATCCATGGATCTGACCAAGGATGTGCTTGAGGAAGTCAACAAGCAGTTCAAGGCTGACAAGAAAGACAAGAAGTAGACAGGATTTCATACTCGCAACAGCAAAAGCCTCTCGGCCTTCCGCGGCACGGGAGGTTTTTACTTAGACTGACGGAGAATAGTATGCAGGATAACAGCCAGACCATGGATATTCAGAAAATCCTCTCACTTCTGCCCCATCGTTATCCCTTTCTGCTGGTAGATCGAGTGGTAGAATGCGTACCGGGCTCCCACATCAGGGCATACAAGAACGTTACCTTCAATGAGCCCTTTTTCCAGGGGCATTTTCCCGGTGTGCCTATCATGCCCGGCGTGCTGATTCTGGAGGCCCTGGCCCAGACTGGAGGTCTGCTGGCTGCAGCCGGTATGGAAAACCTGGAGAACAAGCTTTTTCTCTTTACCGGTCTGGATGGTGTGAAATTTCGCCGCCAGGTCGTACCCGGCGATCGTCTGGACCTGGAGTGCAGCAATATGCGCATGAAGCTCAGGCTTTGCAAGATGGAGGCCCGTGCCTTTGTTGACGGCAAGCTGGCAGCTGAAGCGCAGATTACGGCGGCCATCGGCGACAGGCCATAAATCAAAAGGCGACCAACAGGTCGCCTTTTGATTTATAGTAGTGCCCAATCCTGTAATACAGTCAACACGTCCTCTGGAGGCAAATGTGCTAAAGCTGGTTCAGCATTATGTGGGTATTCAAAACCAAGATTTAAATAAGCAAACTGCCCCTGCCTAGGAAGCAAGCTTGCAGTCTGCTTCCCTACAGGCCCCCAGCGTAGAGGGTTGGTAGCCCCATGTAGCCCTATGGTAGAAGCGCCAGCCAGAGCTGCCAGATGCATGGTGCCGGTATTTACCGATATAACAGCCTGTGCGCGCGACAGCGCCCAAGCAAGGGCAGGTAGGCTCAAAATGCCGGCGAGAGAACATACACGACTTTCAGCAGGAAAAAATTCTGCCAAAAATGCGTTATTCTTTGCAGCATCTGCCGGACTGCCGCTTAAGAAAATTCGGTAGCCGCTATCAAGCAGATACCGCGCCAATGTTGCCCAGTGTTTTGCTGGCCACTCCTTAAGATGAGCATTTATACCCGCTGGCCACATATGTAAAAAGATCTTTCGTGGAAAATTAGCTAATTGCAGGGCTTCGTCAGGAGGGGCAGTCGGTAAAATCAGCTCAGGTGAATCATCCAGGCCAGGAAAGAGAGCTCGTCCCAAAGCCAAAAAATTCTCTACTTCATGGCGATCATTTCGGTGTATCACTTTGTAGTCATAGCCTGCGGCACGATACTGCCCCTTGGTATCAAAGCCTACGGTGTAGCGCGCAGCCGACAAGTTACAAAGTACAGCACCCAGACGCGCCCACTGAGAGCTGTCCAGAAGGACATCATACTGCCGGCGGCGCATATGGCCGATCATTGATGGTACATCATGAACGGCAAAAGCGACATGACTGTCCAGACCAGGCAGTAATGAGACCGCCCCTGCATTGGCACGTGAAACTATGGCTTCCAGCTTGACCTGCGGCAATGTGCGACGCAAGCTTTTCGTCAATGCAGAAAGTAGCAGAAGATCACCGATGGCTCCCAGGCAAATAAGGCCGATGCTTCGTACTACTTCAGGCGGACGGCTATGCCGCAGTCGGGTACATGCCGTCAAACCAGTCAAAGGAATGCCCAGCCAACGGTCCAGCCTGCGCAATAACAAATTGCCACGTTCAGCCATTTAATACGCTCCGTACCCTGTCAAAACCACAGGCACGGTCTTGCCCAATATCCAGATATCCATCCAAACCGACCAGTTGCTGATATAGTAGTGGTCATAAGCTACCCGCTGTGCATAGCTGGTATTGTTACGGCCGGTGACCTGCCAGAGCCCGGTGATGCCGGGCTTGACGCGGCAGTACCCCTCATAGACATGGCCGTATTTGCCTATCTCTGCCGCAACAATGGGACGTGGGCCCACAAGACTCATGCCCCCGTTGATTACGTTAATGAGCTGCGGCAGCTCATCCAGGCTGGTCTTGCGCAAGAATCTTCCCATGCGGGTGATACGCGGATCATGCTTGAGCTTGTGATCGCGCTGCCATTCCAGACGCAAAGCAGGATTCTGCTCCAGCAGAGCTTCAAGCAGGGCATCAGCATTGGCCTGCATGGTGCGGAATTTAAAAATCCTCAGGGGCTGTCCGTGCTGACCAAGACGCTCCTGCCGATAAAAGACAGGGCCCGGGCTGTCGAGCCTGATAGCCAGAGCCAGTGCAAGGCCCAATGGCAGAAGCAGAGGCATGGTCAGCAGGCAAAGCAGGACATCAATGGCACGCTTGACACGCAGTCGACGCTTGTCACGCAGGTTCTGGCTCAACAGCAGACCTGTCACTATGCCAAGATCACAGGGGGTCACCCAGTAGCGCCGCATAGCCCTGCTCACCTGCGGCACTACCAGCAATTGTCTGAAATGCTGGTTGGCCTGCTGCAGAAGCTCCGCATTCTTCTCATCACCCGTATGCAGCAAAACCAGCCCTATGGCATTGGGATAACGCTGCAAAGCCCTGCGCAGGAGGGCATCACAGGCTTCCGGCTCTGCCGGCAGGGCCAGAATCTGTACCGGTTTGAGGCCAAATTCCGGCCTGCGCCGCAGCCAGTGCCAGATATCGCGTGCAGGTCGGCTGCGCCCGAGAATGATCAGAGGGCTGCCCCACCACCATCGCCGGGCCAGATGCCGACGACAGAAGCAGCGCAGAGCAGGCAGGGCCAGCAAAGCAGCCCCCCACCCTCCCAGCAGGACCAGACGAGAAAAAATGTCACCGCTCTTGACCAGAAAAAGAGTCAGCAGAGCCAGAGCATAGATGATGCTGACCATGCCAAAAACGGCTTTCAACTCACGATGCGGTGGCAGTGCTATACTGCGGTACAAACCCAGAGACAAACCGAAAAAAGGTGCCAGAAAAAGCAGCGGCAGCAGCACTCGATACGCAGGTGCGTCCAGCGAACCGCCCCAGAGCAGACGCATAAAAAACACGGTTAGGGCAGTACCCACCAGCGCCAGAACATCTGCGCCGGCAAGAACGAGGAGTTGTGGCGGCAGGCCCACGCGGCGCAGAAAAAAGACAAGAGGGCGTACAGACATTGAACAGCAACCCTGACAAACATGCAAGAAGACTAACAGGATATATATCTTATCTTCCCTTGACGGAGAAAGCAAGAAGTGCACCATGACCTTGCGCAGTGCGCGCGCATCTGCTAATAAACTGCTGTTTAGGCAGCTGCCGTGCGGCAGTCTGCCCCCGTACCTTCTGTTTCATTTCTTTCGGGGGGAATATGAAAAAAATCCTTGTCTGTACTCTGTTGGCCGTCATGCTGGCGGCGGTACCTGCTTTTGCCAAAAAAAGTTATGTCAACGGCATTGACCCCAACTATCCGCCTTTTGCCTATGTAGATGAAAAAACCGGACAGCCGGCTGGCTTTGATGTGGAATCCATGGACTGGATAGCCAAGACCATGGGAGTTGAGATCACCCATAAGCCCATGGCCTGGGATGGTATCATCCCTGCCCTTCTTGGCAAGCAGATCGACATGGTCTGCTCTGGCATGAGCATTACTCCTGAGCGGGCTAAGATGGTCACCTTCTCTGACCCGTACTGGACAGTCTCGCGTGTCTTTGTGATTCATGGCGATTCCACGCTGGCTACTGGCGACATCCTCAAGCAGAAGATACAGCTGGGTGTGCAGCGCGGTACTTCTGAAGCCAATGCCATCAAGCAGGAACAGCAGGAAAAGAATTATCCCTTTGAACTGCGCTTCTATGACTCTGCTCCCCTGGCCATTGCTGACCTGCTCAATGGCCGCATTCAGGCTGCCCTGATGGATGAACTGCCTGCCGATGACGCCATCTCCAAGGGCCGCAATGTCAAGAAGGCCGGCACCCACGGTAAGCCCGATCAGTTTGGCGTGGCCATCCGCAAGGAAGACAAGGAACTTCAGGCCCTTGTCAATGAGGGCTATCGCAAGCTCATGGCTGACCCCTTCTGGAAAGAACTGCAGAAGAAGTATCTGAGCAAGTAGTCCATACACGTCTGGTCGCACGCGACGCGGAGCTTGTCTGGAGCTGCTCCGCGTCGCGCTCTTCGTCAACTTTTGACCGACTTTCCGCATGGATTCTCTCAGCGTCGTACTTAACGCCCTCCCTGCCATCCTCGCCGGCACAGTGGTGACGGCAGGCAATGTTGCCATTTCTCTGGCCATGGGCCTGGTACTGGGCGTCCCCCTTGCTGTGGCCCAGGTATATGGCTGCCCGTGGCTGCGCCGTCTGGTAGACATCTATGTATGGTTTTTCCGCGGCGTTCCCATACTGGTGCTGCTTTTTCTCTGCTTTGGTCTTTTCCTTTCGCTGGGTCTGCCTGCTCATCCTTTTCTCATGAGCTGCCTTGTGCTGGGATGTACCAGCACTGCCTATCAGTCACAGATTTTCAGAGGTGCCATACAGAGCCTGCCCCAGGGGCAGCTGAAGGCCGCGCGTGCCCTGGGCATGAGTGACAGCACAGGTATCACCTGTATCATCCTGCCGCAGGCACTGCGCCTTTCCATCCCCGGCTGGGCTAACGAATTTTCCATCCTCCTCAAAGACTCTGCCATCTGCTTCGTGCTGGGCACACAGGATATTATGGCGCGCACCTCCTTTGTGGCTGCGCGTACGCACGAACATCTGGCGCTGTATGCTGCAGCGGGCCTTATCTATTTTCTGCTGACCCTGGCAGTACTCAAGCTTCTGCGCCGTCTTGAAGAAAAGGTCCACGTTCCCGGCTATTCAAGCACAGGAGGCATAGCCTAGTCATGAAGGTCTCTGACGACATCGTCTTGCGCATAGAGGGCATCAGCAAAAGTCTGAGTGGCAAACCCATCCTTGAGGACTGTACGCTGGCTGTGCGTAGGGGTGAGCTGAAAGTGCTCATAGGCCCGTCTGGAGCAGGCAAAAGTACGCTTCTGCAATGCATTGACTGCCTGATTCAACCCGACAGTGGCGATATATGGCTGGAGGGTGAACGCCTGGAACGTAAAAATACACGTAAACTCTGTGACTATCGCGCCCAGGTGGGCATGATTTTTCAGGATTTCAATCTCTTTGATCATCTGACTGCTGAAGAAAACGTAGCCATTGCCCTGCGCAAGGTGCGCGGCATGGACCGCAGGGCAGCCAAGGCCCGGGCGATGGAGGAACTTGGCCGGGTAGGCCTTGCCCGTCGAGCTCTGCTCTACCCTGCACAACTTTCTGGAGGGCAGAAGCAGCGCGTGGCCATTGCCCGCGCCCTGGCCATGGACCCCAAGGTCATTCTGCTGGACGAGCCCACCTCTGCGCTGGATCCAGAACTGGTAGGGGAGGTTCTGGCAGTCATCCGTGATCTTGCACGCGGTGGCATGACCATGATCATGGCTACGCATCAAATGGAATTTGCCCGGGCTCTGGCCACGGAAATCCTCTTCATGGAACGCGGCCGAATAATCGAACAGGGCGCACCAGAAACCCTGTTGGCCGAGGGCTCCACCACCAGAACCCGTGATTTCTGCACCAGGCTGCTGGAAATGGGCTAGAGCATACCAACGCTGCTGCAATTGAACAGGTAAACGACACCAGTATGATCGATACAGTTTTTCTCAGCCAGGACGTTCTACCCACCCTGAACAAAGGTCTGCTGCTTTCCCTGGGGTTGATCATTCCGGCCGCGACCCTGGGTTTTGCCTGTGGTGTCATGCTCGGTTGCCTGCGCACATTCGGGCCCCGCTGGCTGCGACGTCTGGGGGATGCCTACACAGCCCTGCTGCGGGGGGTTCCTCTGGCAGTGCAGCTGATGATGATCTATTTTGCACTGCCCAAGCTGGGCATCTATTTTGAGCCCTATGGTGCGGCTCTGACCTCATTCACTCTCTGTACGGCTGCCTATCAGTCCGAATATATCCGCGGTGCGCTGCTTTCCATCCGTCAGGGGCAGATCAAGGCTGCCCAGGCCCTGGGCTTTACTACTCTGCAGACCATCATCTGGATTGTCATTCCTCAGGCTGCCCGCAGAGCACTGCCTGGCTGCGGTAATGAGATTATTTACCTCATCAAATACAGCTCCCTGGCCTATCTGGTCACCTGCATGGAGCTCATGGGCCACGGCAAAGCCCTGGCTTCAGACACCTTTCGTTTTACCGAGGTCTTTCTGACCATGGGCCTGTATTATCTCGGTATGGTCACCCTGGCTACCTGGCTCCTGCACTGGCTGGAACGCCGCTATCATATACCCGGCTTCGGTGCACGCTGATAAAGGGCTGCGCTATCTCTCGTTGTCACCCTCTGCTGCGCTGCAGCCATCCAGCACGATATAGCGCTGTGCGGGGCCGCGCCCTTCCCTGCGCAGGTAGCCGAGACGTACATATGTCTGCAGATCATACTGGGCCGTACGCATGGAAATACTGCCGCCTGACATGTCCTGATATTCCTGCCGGGTAATGCTGCCCATCCGGGAAAGACGGGCCAGCATCTGCTGCTGCCGACTGTTGAGAGGCACCCCCGCGTCCACAGCCTGCATCTCACCGGAAGGGATGACAGTATCAGTCGTGCTGCGAAGATCCTCTTCAGACGGTTTTTCACTGATAGCAGGCCTGGCGGCAGACGGAAGTTCTCCGGGCAAAACATCTTCCACAGTTGTCGCCCTTACCAGGGATGTCAGCCTGTCTGGCGGAGCAGCCGCATCAAGCTGAATATCCTCGGCAAGCAGCATATTGCCATCACAAAAGGCCAGGGCCCTGGTAACGGTATTTTTCAGCTCCCGTACGTTGCCCGGCCAGTCATAGGCCATAAATTTTGACAGCGCTCCCCGGCTGAGCATGGGAACAGTTCGCGGCATGCTCTGACTGTGAGCGGCCACGGCTTCAGCCATAAACTGCACAATGAGCGCCGGAATATCCTCCTTACGCTGACGCAGCGGTGGTGTCTGTATGGAAATGACGGCCAGGCGGTAGTAGAGGTCATCGCGAAAACTGCCGTCCTGTCCGTCACCGCGCAGTTCAGCATTGGTGGCGGCAATGATGCGTGTGTCAAAGGCAAAATCCTGATCTGATCCCAAAGGACGGATACGCCTGGTGGAAAGAGCACGCAACAGGGCCTGCTGTACCTTGGGCGTGGCGTTGCCCACTTCATCCAGCATGAGCGTGCCCCCTTCAGCTGCCAGAAAAGCCCCCTTCCGTGGCTGTTTGGCTTCTGTGAAGGCCCCTTTGACATGCCCGAAAAGAGTATCCATAAGCAATGTCTCGTCCAGTGCCCCACAGTTAATGGTGATATAAGGCCCACTGGCCCGCGCGCTCGATCGATGGATGGATTCCGCCACCAGCTCCTTACCGGTACCGGTCTCTCCTACTATGAGTACATCAGCATCCACCTGTGCGGCTTTCTGCAACTGGTGTAAGAGTGCCTGCATCAAAGGCGAATGCCCTACCAGCCCCCAACCGGGCAAGTCCTGAGCCAGTGGCAGATCTTCCACAGCTTCGCGCTGTCTGCTTTCCCACTGCTCGCGCTCATGTGTCTGACGCCTGGCCCTGTCACTGGCCAGCCGCTGCAGCAGAAAATCTATCTGAGCCCTGATCTTCTCCACCTCCAGCGGCAGAGGGGGCAGATCCAGCATGGCGTATTCATCCTTTCTGTTGCAGTTCTCCAGTGATACGCAGAGCCTGTTCAGGCTCCTGCCCATACCACGCACCAGCCACCAGAGGCTTGCCCCAAGCAGCAACATGCCCAGGATGAAAAAACAGGCGTAAATAAGCCGTATCTTGTCAGCAGTACGGTCCATGGTGAAATTGCTGTCCAGGATGGCCAGACCCCCGATAATATTGCGCTGCCCCTGCATGGACGACGCAAAGCTGACCGGCGCAAAGCTCACACCCTCAGCCAGATGTAATTCAAAATCTGCGAAACCGATCTGCCCGCTTTTGCCCGCCTGTGTTTCAGCCACCATACTCCAGTAATCCACGTGATCAGG
Source organism: Desulfovibrio sp. (assembly GCA_017396005.1). GTDB lineage: Bacteria > Desulfobacterota > Desulfovibrionia > Desulfovibrionales > Desulfovibrionaceae > Desulfovibrio. The sequence continues at coordinate 21,180 of JAFQNG010000100.1, read as the reverse complement.
TGACGGGCGAAAAGCCTGGCTGAAACCGGGACGACCAAAATCCCCCCTGAAGCCTACGCGTACAGAGCCGGAACTGAGTGCTGCATCGTGTTCGGTCTCCAGGCGTTCAGCCTGAAAAAGCAGCCATCCTTCCTTATCGAAAAAAAAGCTGCGCAGAGGTTTACCCCCATGGCCGAAAGGCAGGTCCGGCGATGCATAGAGAGACATGGCATTACGCAGGCTTTTCAAATCCAAAGAAAGGGTCAGTACTCCCTGCTGCCTGCCATCGGCAAAGACAGGTGTTGAAAGACGGATGACCTGCAGGGTAACACTCTGCAGCCCCTTATTCACCGGCAGCAGAGAATAGACCACCTCCTGCGGCTGGCTGATATTGACCTGACCAGCCTTCTGCTCCTGGCTGATCATATGAAAGGGGCTGGCAGGCGCACTCATGAAAACACGCTCAGGCACACCGATGACTTCTTTATTATGAATGATATAGAGGTAGCGGTCTTCCGGCTCCAGCCCCATGAAAGCCACCTCCCGATAGTACAGGCCCTTGGCCTGAACACGAATCTGAAGGCGCCGCATCATATCAGCCCTGTCTTTCGACCCTTCAGCCAGGATCAGCAGCTGATTGCGCGCTTCAGCCAGGATCTGCTCCAGCCCCAGGCTCATGGCCTGTGCCTGAAGCTGCGCATTGCGCGCAATTGCGCTTTGCAAGACATGCTCAACAGTCACATTGAGCATGACAACAATCAGCAGGAACAGCAGGCTGAACAATGCTGCCCCTGTCAGAAGAAAGCGCCCTGCCAGGCTGCGGATCTGAAAAAACGTCACGATTTTTTGTCCAGTATCGCGCAAGCCCTTACGTTTTGCTTCCATCTCACCCCCATATCGCGCAAACAGCACCATTTCGCGCAAGAAAGCCCAGTTGCGCAACCTTGTGCTTTTTATATACATAATTTTTTTTCAGGGCAATAGCCTTGCCATTCAAGACTTTTACTGATTTTGCGTGATTTGCAGACGCGCAGTGGCACATGCCTTGCTATACTTTTCACAAGTGCGAGGGCAAACGGTTTGCCCAAGTTGTGTTCAAAACCATGGAGGACATTATGCAGAAATTGCGCAGACTCTGGACGAGCATCGCAGCTTGCGCCCTGTCGCTGCTGGTGCTCATGCCGTCAGTGGCCCTGGCCGCCAAAAAGTCGGCCAACGTGGTCATCGTGGCTGATACACGCCGCCTTGACGGTATCATGCTCTGGTGGGCCCAGATGTACAATGACAGCCATCTGTACTTCACCATCCTGACCATCATCATCATCCCGGTGGTGGGCTGCATTTTCGGCGTGCTGGCGGACATCGTGATGTCGCATATCGGCATTGACCTCAAACACCGCGAGCTGGCGGAACACTAGGCCGGTAAGGAGGCAGATATGGATTGGTTGTATGTCTTGATGCCCATTTCCGGCGTAACGATTTTCTGGCCTGGCCTGATCATCCTTGGCCTCGGCGTCGGTATCATCGGCGGCTTCTTCGGTATGGGCGGTGCGTGGATGGTGACCCCCGGTCTGAACATCCTGGGCTTCCCCATGGCTTTCGCCATCGGCACTGACGTGGCACACATGGCCGGTAAATCGCTCATCTCCACCATGCGTCACGGCAAGTTCGGCAACGTGGACTACAAGCTTGGTATCACCATGCTGGCCGGTACGGTCATCGGCGTGGAAATCGGTGCCCAGATGATCATGTGGCTGGAACGTATCGGCTCTGTAGACAAGGTCGTACGCTGGCTCTATGTGGTCCTGCTCATCTCCATCGCCTGGCTGGTCTTCCATGACGTAGCCCTGCGCAAGAAGAAGGAACGCGAAGCCTCTGCTGCAGGTCAGAAGCTTGATGAAACCGCTGTGGGTCTTGACTGGGCCAGCAAGCTGCACGCCTTCAAGGTGCCGCCCATGATGACCTTCCACGCTGCAGGCATCACCTGTTCGGCATGGCTGCCCATCATCGTCAGCCTGGCCACTGGCTGGCTGGCCGGTATCCTTGGCATCGGCGGCGGTCTCATCCGCATGCCCGCCCTGGTCTACCTGGTTGGCTGCCCCACACACGTGGCCGTCGGGACCGACCTCTTTGAAGTGGCCATCTCCGGCCTGTACGGTGCGGCTTCCTATACCTACAAGGGTCGTACCGAACTCGTGGCTGCCCTCATCATGCTCATCGGTGCTGCTGTCGGCGCACAGATCGGCGCTGTGGCCACCAAGTACATCAAGGGCTATGGCATCCGCATAGCCTTCGGCACCGCCGTGCTGGGCTGCCTGTGCTCCGTTGTCCTGAAGCTCATTCAGCCCATGTTCCCCGAATACGGTGGCTTCATCAATGGCGTGTCCACTGTGCTGGTGCTGGGCTTCGTTACTGTCATTTCCCTCTACATCACCGTCCGTATGGTGCAGGGCGCCAAGGCGGAGCTGGCTGCCAAGAAGCAAAAGGCCTAAGCGAGGAGGATGCCATGAAAATACGCAATTTGCTGCTTACGCTGGTTCTGGCCCTCAGCCTCGGCCTTGCGGGCTGCGACTTCGGCCAGGTGGAACAGGGGCGTTGCGTCGCCTTTGACGCCAATACCAAAGCCGTTACTGTAGTGCTGGATGTCAAGCATGACCAGCGCAACCCTGAATACACAGGTGGGGTAGCCACCTACATCCTGCCTTCTGATCCGGCCGAAATCGGTCCGTTGCCGGTACCCGGCGGTCGTGTGATGTTTGATCTGAACAAGAGCACTGTTACCATCTATAACCCTGACACCAAGGGTCTGGAAGTGCTGAACGTCGAATTTACTGACAAGCAGATGAACATCAAGCCTACACACCCCATGGTGGCTGGCAAGAAGTTCCCCATCATCGACGAAGCCAACAAGACCATCACCGAATACTCCCGCCGCCTGCAGGCACTGGTTACCTTCAAGGTGCCTGAAGACAAGCTGCATCTGCCCCCGCAGACTTGGGAAGCCGGTGACGAAGTGCGCTTCTACTATAAGGAGAACGCCAAGCATCAGGCCCTGCGTTTCATGAACATCACCCGGACCAATATCTTCAAGAAATAGTCCGTAACTGAACAATACTCCAGCCGGGGAACCCTGCCTGCCTCCCCGGCTGGAGATTTATGGGGGAAAGGCATGAACAGCAGCTACAAACGCAGTTTTTATTCCGGCACAGTGCGCATCGCCGCCAATGTGCTTACGCTGGGCGCGGTTTTCCTTGCCATGTACAAGGTTTCCACCTCCTCATCGGCCATGCTGACCTTCTCCCTCTGGTTTTTTGGCTGTGCCATTCCCGTCTGGGTGGGCACGTTTCAGCTGATGCGGTATATCAGACGGCGTTATCCTGCTGAAGATCAGAGCTATATGGAACTGCCCGGCCACAAACCAGCCCTTGTGACATGGCGAGTCGTTGAAAACGACAGCCGTACACTGCTCTGCCGCTGATGCCTGTTGGGCTTTGCCAAATGAGCAGCTCCTGTTTATACTGCCTGCATGAACGCCCAATCATCATCCCCTCCTTCTTCTGAACAGCACCATGCCGTGCAGGAAGCCTGGTCAATGTTGCGGCATCTGCGCAGACGGCAGCAGATTGCCGGTTTCTGGAGCGCCCTCATCCTGTCAGCCGCCATCCTGGCCATGCTGGACGGTCTGCAGGCCGTAGTACGCGGCAGCGCCTATCAGCTTGATCTGATACCCGGCGAACGTGAAGAAATTTCCGGCCCGTGCCCCAGTGCTCTGCCGAAACCATCGGATCTGGTCGTACGCATAGAGCCTGAAGGCGCACCCATACGTTTTCTCTTTGATGATTTCTATGCCAGTTACTGGACCGGAACAGGCATGTGGCGCGGGGCCATTGCGGCCGAAGAGGTGGCAGACAGGCAGCGCTGCACCGTTCATGTGAGCTTCAGAAACGCGCCTGTCAAAGCCCTGGAATTCATCGTCCTGCTGTGGGAAGACGCTGCCGCACGGCAGGCGGCTGCACTTTCGTGGGTGCGCCGCTACAGTGGCCTGAACCCCTTTCTTGCTGCCCTTGGTCTCGGGCTGGTGGGCCTTGCCTGCGGCCTGGTCAACTTCACCCTGAGCCGTCGTACCCAGGCTGCCCTGCGTGCCCTGGGCCTCAATGAAATTTTTCGCGTTAAACGTGGTCTCAAAGCCGGTGAGGATACTACGCTCTGGTGTCTGCCTTTTCAGGAGGCACCCAGACCCGGCGAAATCTTTGCAGTGACTGACGCCACAGGCCGTCACCTGGGCGAGGCCAGAGCACGAATACAGGGCAGGGCCGCCCTGGAGCTGCGTCTCATCGGTGATCAGCCTGTCATGCCGGGCTGCATGGTGCGCCGCATGGGCGATACGTCTGCAGCTCAATAATTTTACAGTTTTTGTATTGACGAGAATGCGGCGGGGCAATGCCCCGCCGCATGGGCTTTTATTGTTCTGTCAGGGTCAGTCTGCGCTTATTGTCCATAATGCTCTGACTGGGGACTTCGCTGCGGTCGGCATAGCCGGTGTGCAGCAGATGGTGCGCCTTTTCTGAATTGGGCGCTCCCAGGAAGTCTTCATAGAGCTTTTTAACCTGCGGATTATTGTGGGACTGCCGGCGGGGCATGGAACGATCCATGGCGTACAGGCCCTGTTGCCGCAGCTGGGCACCGGGGTGGAAATCACACTTGACGCGTGAAGTGCCGCCGCCATCCACACAGCCACCCGGGCAGGCCATAACCTCAATGAACGCATAGGGAGACTGCCCGCTGATGGCCTGCTCTGCAAGAATACGGGCATTGCGCAGACCATGGCAGATGGCTACCCTGATGCTGCCGTTACCCTCGCCCAGGTCTATCTCGGCCTCACGCACACCATCCATGCCACGCAGGGGTTCAGACGCAATGTGCTCCATTTCCCTGCCATTGAGCACAGCATAGACCGTACGCACGGCCGCCTCCATAACACCACCGGTAGAACCGAAAATGACGGCAGCACCAGTGGAGGCGCTCATGAAGGGATTGTCAAAGGGCTCAGGATCAATGGCCGCCAGATCTACACCCATACGCCGCAGCAGACGGGCGAACTCGCGTATGGTAATGACCACATCCACATCCGGTACACCGTCATTTGCCAGTTCCGGCCGGGCAGCCTCATCCTTCTTGGCAATGCAGGGCATGATAGAGACAGTGCGGATGCGTGCAACATCCAGGCCCATGGCCTGAGGCAGATAGCTTTTGGCAAGGGCGCCCAGAACGGCCTGCGGTGAGCGGGTGCTGGAAACATGAGGCAGAATGGCCGGGAAATGCTTTTCGGCATAGTTGATCCACCCCGGACAGCAGGAGGTGAACATGGGCAGCCTGCCGCCGCTTTTGATCTTTTCCAGCAGTTCTGTGCCTTCTTCCATGATGACCACGTCAGCGGCAAAGTCCGTATCCAGCACCACATCGGCGCCGATACGTCGCAGGGCAGCCACTATTCTGCCTTCCACGTTGACGCCGGGTGCGAAGCCGAATTCCTCACCCAGCAGCACGCGTACCGCAGGCGCAAAGCTGAACACCGTGGTGACCTGCGGGTCAGCCAGGTAGTCCATCACGATATCATTCTGATCACGCTCAGCCAGTGCACCGGTAGGACAGACCAGGGTACACTGCCCGCACTGTATGCAGGCCGACGAGCGATGATCTGCAGCCATACCTACGCCGATACAGGCTTCCAGGCCCTTGCCGTCCACGGTCAGGGCGGCCACCCCCTGTATCTGCCGGCACACTTCCACGCAACGCAGGCAGCGGATGCACTTTGACATGTCGCGTGTCATGCCTGTGGCGCTGTCGTCAAAGGGGCGCTCGGCAGCTGCCGGCTGCAGTTTATTGGTAAAACGGTTACGCACCAGGCCCACAGCCTCGCCCAGGTCCTGCAGTTCACAGTCGCCATGGCGCGCACAGGAGACGCATTCCTGATCATGGTCTGCGAAAATCATCTCTACCTGCATGCGCTGCATGTCTCGCACATGACGAGAGAAGGTATCCACCTGCATGCCCTCCTGCATGGGTGTGTCGCAGGCAGTGACCATGCGCGTGCCCTGTTCATCCGTTACTTCTGCCAGGCAGACGCGGCATGTGGCGGGTTTGTGCTTCAGCGGTTCAAAGCGGCAGAGCGAGGGGATAAAGATGCCATTACGCCGTGCCACCTGCAAAATGCTTTCACCTGCCTCAAACGTATATTCCTTGCCGTTGATAGATGCTTTCATGGCAAATCCTTCTTCGTTCTCTCAATGGGCTCAGGCCGTCTAAACAGGGATAGGGGCCTCTGTCACCACCGAAAGCACCCTGTAGCAGCGCATGCAGCGCGATGCTTCGGCCCAGGCCTCTTCCTGAGACATGGTCTGTTCCACTTCCTCAAAATTACTCTGCCGCGCGGCAGGCTCCAGTTCGCGCAGGGCCACACGGGGCATATTTTCTCTGAGGGGCACGACTTCCTTGTCATCAAGCAGGCTGCCGGCGGCAATCCACTCACTCATGCGCCAGCGGGAGTCAAAACTGGACTGCCCGGTATTGAGAAAGTGCTCAATAGAGCGTGCTGCGAAGTAGGCATGCCCCATGCCCATGATCATGGTGGTGGGGCCGGAAGCACGTGGCCCGGTAGTGCAGTCACCACCAGCAAAGACACCGGTACGACTGGTTTCATAGGCAGTATTGATGATGATGCAGTTCTTGCGGTCGCGCTCAATACCTTCGTCGTCAGCCAGCATGCTTCTGTCGGCTTTCTGGCCGATGGCCGCGATGACGTGTGCACAGGGCAGCACATGCGCAGAGTCCGGCACGGCACGCACACCGCGCCGACCGCTGGCATCAGGCTCTGTCTGCTCCATGTCCACAACGCGCAGGCCCACTATTTTACCGTCTTCCACCACCAGCGAATCCTGCCCGCAGAGGAAGTGGAATTCCACCCCCTCGGCCTTGGCTGCCACTATTTCTTCATGATCGGCAGGGGCGTCGGCCTCGGTGCGGCGATAGATCAGATGCACCTTGCCGGTAGCGATGCGTTTGGCGGCGCGGCAGCAGTCCATAGCCACGTTACCACCACCCACAACGACCACATCGCCTTCCAGTGTTGGCGGATTGCCCGCCTCTACGCCGTCATAAACGCGTTCCAAGAAGGCAATACCGTTTTCATAGTCTTCCAGTCGCGTGTCTTCGCCGTCCATGCCCAGATAGGAGCCCTGCGGGCAGCCACCGCTGATGAAGACAGCCTTATAGCCACGGGCAAAGAGATCATTGACTCTGAAATCCCGTCCCAGTTTCTGGTTGAAAAAGAACTTGCCGCCCATGGTAGCTACGATATCTGTCTCTTCCTGCAGCGTATGCTTGGGCAGGCGGTAAATGGGGATACCGTAGCGTATCATACCTCCGGCCTGGGCCTTGGCTTCATAGATATCCACCTGATAGCCGCGCTCCAGCAAATGATACGCGCACGAAATACCCACAGGCCCGGCCCCAATCACAGCGACTCTTTCTTCTCTGGTAGGTGCACAGTCCTGCGGTTTGAGCATGCCAGAAGCAATGGCCCTGTCAGCAGCGTAGCGCTTGAGATTTCTGATAGAGACGGCTTCATCCACCCTGGCTCGACGGCAGGCACTTTCACAGGTGCGTACGCAGACACGGCCGCAGCTGCCCACCAGGGGGTAATGGCGCAGCACCGTATTGGCAGCCAGGTCGTCATGACCATCCTTGATGTAGTCGATATAGCGTGGAATATTGACGATACCCGGGCAGGCCTCAATACAGGGGCTGGTCACAGCGCTGTAGAAGCCATATTTGGCCGACACCCGCGTATACTGCAGATCATCGGGAAAGTGCTCCAGTGCCAGCAGGAGGGGCATTGGCCCGGTCTTGCCTACACCGCAAAGAGAGGTCTGTACCATCTGCTGGGCCAGCTCTCGCAGTAAGCTCAAATCGACCTTGGAGTTGCGAAGGGCCTTGGCCAGTACATCACGCAGAAGGGGGGCACCTGTACGGCAGGGTGAGCATTTACCGCAGGATTCATCAGCCACGCGGCTGAAGTGTTTCCACAGTGCCCAGAGCAGGGAAATTTTATTGTCAAAAACCAGAAAGCCCCTGTCGCTCATAAACATGCCCGCAGGGTTGCCTTCATTGAACTGGGCAAAGATCTCCAGATCCAGGTCAGGTGGTTGCGCGGGAACACGGGCCTTGCGATTGTCGTAGGCGACGCCGTCCCAGACGCCGTAGGCTAGTTGTGGCATATGGTGACCTCCAGATATGGATTAATGAACCCTGATTGATTACTCAACCTATTATACCAGTATACCAGATATAGCAAGTGAATTTTTGCACAGAGATACATTTGAACTGTATTTCTGTGGGGGTCTTCTGCCACCCGCTTTTCCGGGAAAATTCGAAAATGCGCTTTTCAGCCACCTCTCATGCCCCACGCACAACAAAAAAGAGGGGCCGAAACCCCTCCTGTTGTATCAAAGAAAACGTACGTACAGACTAGAAGCTGTAGGCGAAGATGACTTCGGCCTTCCAAGCGTCCTGCTTGCTGAAGGTGCCGCCATTACCGTTGCTGCTACGCTTTCTCCAGGCATCATTATCAATGAAGTTGGCCAAGTAGCTTACTTCAAAATTGATGTCGAAGTTTTCGTACATCTTGTAGTTGTTGATGAAGTTGATTTCCAACAGGCTGTCCTTAGTTGTCAGATATGGGCTTGCAAACGCACCTGTACTGGTATTCCACGAATATGCGTTGTCCATGTACTTGATCATGGAAGGCGCATTGGTTCCGCCCCAGTAGGCTACGCGCAGAGTATGGCTGAGGTCTTCCATGAAGCTCATGTCACGCACCTGAGCGCCAATCCCCCAAGAACCGGAGTAGTCCACACCGAGATCCTGCATCATCCAGCCAAAGTTTCCGTCACCCATGAAGGAGGTCATATTGCCCATGGGCACGATGGAGGGCATACGCTCGGAGCCGTTCTTCACATTACCGTCATCACCAGAGGCATACCAGCCAAAGATGCCGGGCACGCCCCAATCCATCTTGTATTCCACCAGGGCCTTGGCCAGCCAGCCTTCACGCTTGGTGCTGGCACGACGGCCAGGACGTGTTTCCACTTCAAAACGGCCCATTTTTTCCACATAGCCGTAGTTGAAGTCAAATTCGATGTTCAGCGGATCCCACAAAGTCAGGGCCACAGGCAGACCTGCCCAGAACATGGAACCATAGGTCTTATCGGTAGCGGTACGAACCCAGCCAAGACGTCCATCAATACCAGAAAAAGGCGCTAAGGATTCCGTCAAATTACCGTCTGAAGTCCCCCAATGATTCCTGTCAGGATCAAATTCATAGCCTTCAAAAGCATTTTTGCCACGAATGCCATACATGAGCCACGGAGTAGCTTCAATACCATCAAACTTTACGGGCAACATCAAACCGAAAAGATCCATATTGTCCAAGTAGCTGGCACGATAGGTATCCGTACCATGCTTTGGATATCCACCAAAGTTATCGTTGAGAGGACGCGCCCAGAAGGCAGTCACACCCACATTTTCAGTAGCCTGATAGGAGGCTACCACTGCACCGGCGTCAGTATCCATAACGGCAGAGCCACCAGCAACATTGGGCAGAGCCAGGCCCTGAATACCCATACGGAACTTGAGGTCGGTCTGCGGCACGGCCCAATCGATATAGGCGCGCTTGACCTTGACAACAGTACCGTCAGCGCCCAAAGCTGCACCATCATCGGCATTACCCCAACGCTGAGTGCCGATTTCAAAGTAGACAGTACCGGACAAGGCTTCAGAGGCTACGGCGTCCAACTGCAAACGCACACGCTGATTGGCCTGGAACATATCATTATGGTCAGCTTTCTTGCCGTCCGTCTTGTTCACCAGGCTGGTTTCACCCAGACCAAAACCAACCAGCCACTGACCCTTGGCCTTGAAGTCAATGGCGCTGGCGCCGGTGGCAGCGCCCATGAGCATGGCAGCAGCCAGCAGAACGGTACAAATCTTTTTCATGACATCCTTCCTTCTCTTTTGCTGAAAAAGCTCTTCCCCAAGAAGGGGTACAAAAATTTATACACGCTGACGCCTGGCTTGGCAAGGCCTTTGGGGGAAAAATTTCCGGCAGGCAGAGGGGTAAGGAATAGGGGTAATACGGACGGCAGAATGTCGTCGGCAGGACAGATGCAGGGCATTTTTACAACGGCAAGACCCTTACACGAGAACGCTTGGTGTCAATGGTCAGCAGGACGCCATCTTTCAGTTCTGCCTGCATTTGTTGCAAGGCGGTGAGAATGTAGGCTCCTGATGCTTCCGGACTGATGTCGTCCGTTCGTAATTGAATCACACTTGGCTTTGTATCTCCAGATGCGGCGAGAATGGCACTGAAGTCCAGATCATGAGTGAAAACAATGTACTTATGCTCACGGGCAAAGGCCATAATGTGGCTGTCGGCAGCATCAGGCGCTCCCAGTGTCGACCAGTGGACGGTACGAATTCCGTGTTTCTGCAAAAAATCTACCCAGCGCGGCGAGATATTCATGTCAAGCAGCAGTTTCATGCTATTGCCAAAATCAGCTCACGTTCTTCTGTCTGCCGTGCGGCGTAACGCAGGGCCTGCATGATGTCCTCTCGCTCAAGGTAGGGATAATCGGCCAGAATGGTTTCCATATTGTGCCCGGCGGCCAACAGGCCAAGAATCATACTGACGGTGACACGCAGACCACGGATACAGGCTTTGCCTCCCATGACACCAGGATGCCGGGTAATGCGCTCAAAGTGTTCCATAGATAAGCTCCCAAAACCTCAAGTGTATGTTCGTCATCTCTGCCTGAATCAAAACTATGATTACGATCAAGTTAGAGAAGAAGTATGTTATTTGAGAAAGGCTATGACGGCAACAATGAGTGCAGTTTGCGCTACCATGGTGGCGATCATCCACTTCAGAATCTCGTGCTTGGTGTCCGCGATTTCTCTGCGCACGTCATGAATCTCATTCCGCACATCCTGAATATCGCCCTTGGTAGCAAGATCCTTACGGCTGGCTTCATCATACGCCCTAACAACGCCCTGCATGGCTTCCACCTGTACCCTGGCCTGTACTTCGGTGAATCCGGCAGCCTTGAGCTTCTCAAAATAGTCAAGCGTATCAAAGGTTATGGCAGTCATGCGGCCTCCTTACCCTTTGCCTGAACATACGCGCTTTCAAAGCGCCTGTCCATAAATGATGGGGGAGAGGCCAGGCCCCTCCCCCATGACAGCGTAGACGGTAAAGCCTAGAAGCTGTAGGCAAAAATCAGCTGGGCCTTCCAGGCGTCCTGCTTTTCAAAACTGCTGTTGTTGCCGCTGCGCTTGCGCCAGGCGTCATTGTCCATGAAGTTGGCAATGTAGCCTAGCTCGAAATTGATGTTGAAGTTCTCATACATCTGATAACTGTTGACCAAGTTCACTTCCAGAAGGCCGTCCTTGGTGGTGAGATAGGGTGAAGTGCCGTTACCCCAGCCGGCATTCCAGGCAGTGGCCGACCCCATGTACTTGATCATGGAGGGGCTGTTGGTGCCACCCCACCAGGCCAGCCGGAGGGTGTGGCTGAGATCTTCCATAAAACTCATGTCACGCACCTGAGCGCCAAGGCCCCATGTGCCGGAATAGTCCAGGGCATAGTCAACCCAGCCCCAGCCGTAGTTCCCATCACCCATAAAGGAGGTGAAATCGGCGTCAGGAGCAATGGAAGGCATGCGCTCGGAACCGTTGCGGACAGTGCCGTCATCACCTGAGGCATACCAGGCAAAAACACCAGGAACGCCCCAGTCCATCCGGTATTCCACCAGGGCCTTGGCCAGCCAGCCTTCACGCTTGGTGCTGCCGCGCTTCACATCGCCATTGGTGCTGGTCACATCATAGCGCCCCATCTTTTCGGCATAACCGTAATTGATGTCCAGCTCAATGTTCAAGGGATCCCAGAAGGTCAGAGACAGGGGCAGACCGGCCCAGAAGAGAGAACCATAGGTCTTGTCTGTGGCACTGCGGGAATAGGTATTGCCGATAGCCGCAGGATAGGGCAGGAGACTCTGCGTCAGATTACCCTCGGTAGTGGTCCAGCTGACATCAGAATCATCGCTGTTGTAGTTCTGCAGGGCATTCTTGCCCCGTATGCCGTACATGACCCAGGGGGTGGCTTCCATACCGTGGAATTTGAGGGGCATGGTCACGGCAAAGAGATCCATATTGTCCAGATAATTCTGACGATAATTGTCGATGCCGTGCTTTCTGTAACCCGCAAAGTTGTCATTGACAGGGCGGAACCAGAGGCCCGTGAGCCCCACATTTTCGCTAAACTGATAGGAGGCGGCAATGGCTGCGGCATCCGTATCCATGACAGCAGAACCACCAGCCGTATTGGGCAGGGTCACGCTCTGCAGACCCATACGGAACCTGAGATCACTGTGCGGTACTATCCAGTCAATATAGGCGTTCTTGACCTCTACTACAGTACCGTCAGCACCCAGGGCACCGCCGCTCCTGCTCTGACCCCATACCTGATCGCCGATTTCAAAGAAGACAGTGCCAGAGAGAGCCTCAGAGGCCACGGCATCCAGCTGCAGGCGCACACGCTGCTGTGCGGCGAAATTGTCGTTATGATTACTCTTCTGCCCGCTCTGCTTGCTGAGCAGGCTGTTTTCACCGGCTTCAAAACCCACCAGCCACTGACCCTTGGCCTTGAAATCAATGGCGCTGGCGGCAGAGGCAGCGCCGAGCACCATGGCTGCGGCCAGAATGACGGTATAAATCTTTTTCATGACAGTTGTCCTTATACTCCCGTCGGAACACCTCCCCTCCCTTGAGGTGTACAAAAAATTATACGCACGAAAGCAGCTCTGGCAAGGTCAGGTTTGAAAAAAATCTCCCGGAGCCTGCTTGTAACGCGTGCCTGCATTGACAGCTGGCGCACAAGAGGATAGTATAATTTGATAAAAAATTTATTATTATTCCAGCCACTTACGAGGAAGCCATGTTCACCAATCGCGGCAAGGCCCTGACCTTCGACGACATCCTGCTGATTCCCGGCTACTCCGACGTCACCCCTGACGCCGTGGACATCACCACTTGGCTCACCCCCTCTATACCTCTGAGCATCCCCCTGCTTTCTGCTGCTATGGATACGGTGACGGAATCCGCCATGGCTATTTCCATGGCGCGTATGGGGGGCATCGGCATCATCCACAAGAACATGCCCATAGAGCGGCAGAGACTTGAGGTGGAGCGCGTCAAGAAGAGCGAGAGCGGCATGATTCTCGACCCGGTGACCATCTCGCCCGGCAATACCGTGCAGGAGGCTCTTGATCTCATGTCCACCTTCCGCGTTTCAGGCCTGCCTGTAGTGGACGAAGGCCGACTGGTGGGCATACTGACCAACCGTGACGTGCGCTTTGTGCAGGACGGCAACAGCGTACGCGTGGCTGACGTCATGACCAGCGGTAAGCTCATCACCGTACCTCTGGGCATTTCGCTGGAAGAGGCCAAACGCCATCTGCACGAACATCGCATCGAAAAACTGCTGGTGGTGGATGAAAACGAGCATCTGCGCGGCCTCATCACCATGAAAGACATCGACAAGGTGCAGAAGTACCCCAATGCCTGCAAGGACGACAAGGGCCGCCTGCGCGTGGGCGCTGCCATCGGCATCGGCAAGGACTGCGAAATGCGCGCCGGGCAGCTGCTGGAGGCCGGGGCCGATGTGCTGGTGCTGGATTCTGCCCACGGGCATTCCATCAACGTGCTCAACGCCATCCGTGCTGTCAAGGGCAGCTTCCCCAACTGTCAGCTTATCGCAGGCAATGTGGCCACCTATGAAGGGGCTCGGGCCATCCTTGAGGCCGGGGCCGACTGCGTCAAGGTGGGTATAGGGCCCGGCTCCATCTGTACTACCCGTATCGTGGCAGGCGTAGGCGTGCCGCAAGTCACAGCCGTTATGGATGGCAGCCGTGCCGCGCGCGAGATGGACCGCTGCTGCATCGCTGACGGCGGCATCAAGTTCTCCGGCGATATCGTCAAAGCTCTGGTGGTTGGGGCGCATTCTGTGATGATAGGTTCGCTCTTCGCCGGTACCGAAGAGAGCCCGGGCGAAACCATCCTCTATCAGGGCCGCACCTACAAGATCTATCGCGGCATGGGCTCCATTGACGCCATGAAGGAAGGCAGCTCTGACCGTTACTTCCAGGAAAAAAGCAAGAAACTTGTGCCAGAGGGCATCGTGGGCCGTGTGCCTTATCGCGGCCCGGTCATGGACGCTGTATACCAGCTCATGGGTGGCCTGCGCTCCGGTATGGGTTATGTGGGCGCGCATAACCTGGGTGAGCTCTTCAGCAATACCACCTTCTGCGAGATCTCAGCTGCGGGCCTGCGCGAAAGCCATGTGCATGACGTAGTCATCACCAAGGAAGCCCCCAACTACCGCATCGAAAACTAGCAGGGCGAGGACAGCATGGCGCACAGCAAAGTCATCATCATCGATTACGGTTCACAGGTCACCCAGCTCATCGCCCGCCGTGTGCGCGAAGCCGGGGTTTACTCCGAAATACATTCCTGCGTGACTACCGCCGCCCAGGTGGCTGCCATGAAGCCTTCAGCCATCATACTCTCCGGCGGGCCGGCCAGCGTGGGCGAGGCTGATGCTCCTGCCCTGGACCCTGGCTTTCTGGAGCTGGGTGTGCCGGTCCTGGGTATCTGCTATGGCATGCAGCTGCTGGCCCAGAACCTGGGCGGACAGCTGGCGCAATCCCTGACGAGGGAATACGGCCCGGCAGAACTGAGCCTGAGTGCCCCCTGCCCCCTCTGGGACGGCCTTGACACTTCTGCTCCTTCGCGTGTCTGGATGAGCCACGGTGACAAGGTGCTCTGTCCGCCGCCGGGCTTCAGCGTGGTAGGGCGCACCGCCAGCCTGGACGTGGCTGCCATGGCCGATGAGACCCGCCGCATCTATGCCGTACAATTTCACCCCGAAGTGCATCACAGTGTGGACGGCGAGCTGATGCTGCGCAACTTCCTCTTCAAGGTCGCGCACATCATGCCGGACTGGACCATGTCTTCCTTTGTGGAACGCGTGGTCAAAGAAATGGCCGAACAGGCGGGGGACAGCCATGTGGTCTGTGCCCTTTCCGGTGGCATTGACTCCACAGTAGTGGCTGTGCTGCTGCATCGGGCCATCGGCAAGCGCCTGCATTGCATCTTTGTGGATAACGGCCTCCTGCGCATGGGCGAAGGCGAGCAGGTAGTCAGCTTCCTGCGTGAGCATTTTGACCTCAACCTTACCTTCGTTCAGGCACAGGAGCGCTTTCTCTCTCTGCTCAGAGGCGTGGAAGATCCGGAAAAGAAGCGCAAGATCATCGGCCATACCTTTATTGAAATCTTTGACGAAGAGGCCAGAAAACTGCCCAGAGTGGATTTTCTGGCACAGGGGACCCTCTACCCTGATGTCATTGAATCCATTTCCCACAAGGGACCCAGTGCCGTCATCAAGAGCCATCACAATGTGGGCGGCCTGCCTGAAACCATGAAGCTCAAGCTTATCGAGCCCTTGCGCGAACTGTTTAAAGACGAAGTACGCAAGGTAGCGGCTGAGCTGGGCATGCCGGATTCCATTGTCTGGCGGCATCCCTTCCCGGGACCTGGCCTGGCCATACGCGTACTGGGTGAAGTGACGGAAGATCGCCTGCACATCCTGCGCCAGGCAGACAAGATAGTGCAGGAAGAATTGCGTGAATCCGGCTGGTACCGCAAGGTATGGCAGGGTTTTGCCGTGCTCCTGCCGCTCAAGACCGTAGGCGTCATGGGCGATGGGCGCACCTATGAAAACGTCATTGCCCTGCGCGTCGTGGACAGTGTGGACGCCATGACCGCCGACTGGTCCCGCCTGCCGGCAGAGCTCATTGCGCGCATGTCTGGGCGCATCATCAACGAGGTCAAGGGCGTAAACCGCGTGGTCTACGACGTTTCTTCCAAGCCGCCCAGCACCATTGAGTGGGAGTAAGGAGGGTGCATGTTCGGCATAGGCAGCACCGAACTTCTGGTCATCCTGGTAGTTGCTCTGATTGTACTGGGGCCCAAAAGCCTGGCAGGTGTATCGCGTACTCTGGGTAAGGCTATGGGTGAGTTCAGGCGTGTCTCTACTGACTTCCAGCGTACACTCAATGCAGAAGTCGCTGAAGAGGAAGAGGCCGAACGCCGCCAGAAAGCAAAGGAGAAAGCCGAAAAAACCGCCGAAGCGGTTCAGGCGGCCAAAGCGGCCCGTCAGGAGCGCGAAGCGGCCCAGGCAAAACTTGCAGAACAAGCAGAAGCCCCGGCTGCTGCATCTGCTGTTCCGCCACCGCCTGACGGCAGCCCGCTGGCCGAGGCCCTGGCCAAAAGCCAGGCCGAAGCGAACGGCGTGAGCAGCACGGCAGGCGCCGGCAAAGGCCAGCCCACATGACGCATACAGACGAAAAAAAAACTGTTCCGATAACGGATGCGCCCGCTCCTGAGGGAACGGGCGCATCTGCCATGACCGATTTTGACACTTTCGCCTTCTCTGGCCCGGAATGGACACCAGACACGCCAGCTCCCCCTGCCCCTGATGCTCACAGCATGGCAGACTTCGATGCTTTTGCCTTCTCAGGCCCGCAATGGCAACCTGAAGACGATACAGCTGTTCCCCCGCCAGATGACAGCAGTGTGCTGCCGCTGCCTGCTGACGGTCAGGACAATAGCCCGGTAAAAGCTGACAGTACTGCAGAAGACGACAAAAAGACAGATGAGGGCGGCGCGCCCATGAGCCTCATGGACCATCTCAATGAGATGCGCTTTCGCCTGGTGCGTTGCGCCATTGCCGTTGGTCTGGGCTTTCTGGCCTGCTGGGGCGGTGTGGAATACCTTTTTGATGTGCTGGTGGCACCGCTGCTGGCAGCCCTGCCCGAAGGCTCGCACGCACAGTACCTCAGCCTGCCTGAAGCCTTCTTCACACGCATGTATATTGCCTTTGTGGCCGGGGTCTTTGCGGTGAGTCCCTATATCTTCTATCAGATATGGGCCTTTATCGCTCCCGGTCTCTATGATGAAGAGAAACGCTACGTCATCCCCATTGCCGTGCTCTCTGCCCTCTTCTTCATCGGCGGCGGGGCCTTCTGTTATTTTATTGTCTTCCCCTATGCCTTCAATTTCTTTGTGAGCTTCGCTACGGCAGAAATCGTGGTCATGCCCAAGATCAGCGACTACCTGGGCTTTGTGCTCAAGCTGCTCATGGCCTTTGGCCTGATTTTTGAGATGCCCCTCTTTGCCCTCTTTCTCTCACACATGGGCATCATTTCAGCAGCATCCATGCGCCGTGTGCGGCGCTATGCCATTCTGGTCATCTTTATCGTGGCGGCTATCCTGACACCACCAGACGTTGTTTCGCAGCTGCTCATGGCCGGCCCCATGCTTATTCTGTATGAGTTCAGTATACTGGTAGCTGCGGCCTTTGGCCGCAAGAAAAAGACAGAAGTCGCCAGCAATGATCAGGAAAATACTGACAAAACTGCGGGGGTGGCATGAACACAGCACAGACTCGACAGTCATCGCAGCAACGTGAAAGTGCCGAAACACGCATACAGCTGCACCTGAATCTGGATGGTACGGGTAAAACAGATATCAAGACAGGCTTCGGTCTTCTGGACCATATGCTCACCCTGAGCATGTTCTGGGCAAATATGGATCTGAAACTGCACTGTCAGGGTGACCTGGACGTGGACGCCCATCACAGCGTGGAAGATGTGGGTCTTGTGCTGGGCCGTGCCCTGCTGGAAGCCCTGGGAGATCGGGCAGGCATAGCGCGTGTAGGCTATGGCCGTGTGCCCATGGATGAAGCCCTGGCCGAAGTTACAGTGGATATGTCTGGTCGACCCTGGCTGGAATGGCGCGGCGATGAAATGCTGCCACCTGTACTGGCTGGAGAGGAAAAGGATATCTGGCGCGAATTTTACAAGGCCCTGGCCAGCAGTGCCCGCTGCAATGTGCATGTGGCTTTTCTCTATGGCAAAAACGGTCACCACCTGCTGGAATCAGCAGCTAAGGGCCTGGGGCTTGCTCTGCGTCAGGCCGTACAGATACAGGGCTCTGTTGTCAGAAGCACCAAGGGAGGTCTGGACTGATGCCTCGTTACTCATCGTTGCTGCTGCTGACCCTCTGCCTGGCACTGACCTGCTCCTGCGTGCGCCGGCCTGCCAGCACGGCTGATGTACCGCGCAGCCTGCCGGCAGACTATACAATCTCAGTAGCGCCCTTCACCCAGCCCACTGACACCAGTCAACTGATTGTGGGGCACATTCCAGAACGGCAGGGGCGCATACCAGAGGGCGTGCTGCCCGAGCTTGACCGTTCTTTTCGACATGTGCTGCATAGCTCAGGCAAACGGCAGCTTGTCTTTTTGAAAGCCCGCAACCTGCCTGCCGACATGACCCGCTACCACAGCTCGGAACAGCCACAGGCCCTGCCCCTGTGGCAGGCCTATGGCAGGCAGATGGGGGCGCAGTATCTGCTGATCCCACAGGTGCTGCACTGGCAGCAGCGCGAAGGCTCCGGCGCGGGTGTCACACAGTCTGCCCATGTACGGCTGGAGTTCTTTCTCATCAGAACAGATGACGGTACACTGCTCAAACGCAACATTTTCGAGGAAAAACAGGTGGGCCTGACAGATAATCTGCTCACCGTAGGTTCTTTTTTCAAGCGAAAAGGGGCCTGGGTTACCGCTGAGGAGCTTGCCACAGAGGGTATGGCCCAGGCAGTCAAGGAGATGGGCCTGTGATTATCTTTCCTGCTGTCGATATACAGGGGGGCAAGGCTGTTCGCCTCAAACAGGGACGAGCTGACCAGTCTACGGTTTTTGCCGAAAACCCGGTGGAAGCCGCCCTTTCCTGGCAAAACCGTGGCGCACGCTGGCTGCATGTGGTTGACCTGGACGGTGCTTTTGATGGTGCGGCCCAAAGTCGCGACATTGTTCGGCATATCTGCTCCAGCTTGAACATTCCCGTGCAGCTGGGCGGCGGCATCCGTAATGAGGCTACAGCCCGTGCCTATCTTGAAGCCGGCGTCAGCCGCCTGATCATCGGTACCATGGCACTGGAAGAGCCTCAGACCTTTGCCGCGCTCTGCCGTGCCTTTCCCGGTCAAATCGGCGTTTCGCTGGACGCAGAAGGCGGTCGCCTCAAAAGCAGGGGCTGGGTGGCTGATACCGGCCTGACAGTGGACGATGTGCTGCCACGCCTTCAGGAGGATGGTGCGGCTTTCATCATCTATACCGACATCGAACGCGATGGCATGCAAAGCGGTGTCAACCTGCAGGCCCTGGCCCATCTGGCCCGCGCATCACATGTACCTGTTATTGCTGCCGGCGGCGTTGCCACTCTGAAAGACGTGCAGCAGCTCTACCCCCTGAGCCGTGAAAGCAACCTGCAGGGAGCCATCAGCGGCCGTGCACTCTATGCAGGCAGTCTGAGCCTGGAAGAAGCCAACGAGTGGATAGCCTCGCAGGGGGGGTAGCAGTACTGAATGCCACGCAAGTGCTCCTGACAAAGGATGAAAGCCCGGTCATGCCGGGCTTTTTTGGGCTCAAAACTACTGCGCTGCAGGGCTCTCGGCCTTGATGTGCTCAGGCTCATGTATACGAAGGGCATGACAGATGGGTCGCGCTGTGGCCCGACCGGAAAAAATCTCCTGCGGAGTGGCAGCCAGAGCCTGCGGCAAAACCTCGTCCACATGCTCCACAAAAACAATCTCAAGGTCGTGCAAAACCTCATCAGGTACGTCCTTCAGATCTTTCTCATTGTCACGCGGCATAATGACCTTTTTGATGCCGCTGCGCCGTGCCGCCAGCAGCTTTTCACGAAGACCGCCAATGGGCAGCACCCGTCCACGCAGGGAGATCTCTCCTGTCATGGCCACATCGTTGCGCACAGGTATGCCCAGCAGGGCAGACGTGATGGAGGTAGCCAGGGTAATACCTGCCGACGGGCCATCCTTGGGCGTGGCGCCTGAAGGCACATGTACATGTATGTCTACCTTACGATGAAAGCGGGGATCCAAGCCCAGCACATCAGCTCGCGAACGCACGTATGAAAGAGCTGCCTTGGCTGATTCGGTCATGACCTCACCCAGCTTGCCTGTGGTCACCACATGCCCGGAGCCGCTCATCAGACTGGTTTCTACCAGCAGGATTTCACCACCGCGCTGATTATAGGCCAGCCCGGCGCAAACACCCACCTGCGGCTCGGCTTCACGCTCTTCATGTCGATATTCCTTCACTCCCAGAAATGCAGGCAGGCTCTGACGGGAAACGGTAACGCATTTTTCCAGATCTCCACCTTCCACCAGACGGATAGCCGTTTTGCGGCAGAGAGCGCCTATCTTACGTTCCAGATTTCGTACCCCTGCCTCACGTGTATAGCTGCGGATGATTTCAAGAAGCGCATTTTCCGATACACGAATATTACCGTCTTTGAGACCGTGCGCCTCAATCTGCCTGGGCAGAAGGAACTGACGTGCGATATGGCGTTTTTCCGTTTCCAGATAACTGGAGAGCTCAATGATCTCCATGCGATCCAGCAGAGGGGCAGGAATGGTGTGCAGGGAATTGGCAGTAGTAATGAAAAAGATCTTGGATAGATCATACTCCAGATCCAGATAATGATCCATAAACGTGTCATTCTGTTCAGGATCAAGCACCTCCAGCAGTGCTGAAGCAGGATCTCCCCGGTAGTCTGAGGTCATCTTATCGATTTCATCCAGGCAGAACAGGGGGTTATTATATTTGACGCGTTTCAGCGACTGAATCACCTTACCCGGCAAGGCTCCTACATAGGTACGGCGATGACCACGTATCTCGGCTTCATCACGTACCCCCCCCAGAGACAGACGTACGAAGTCCCGCCCGGTAGCCCTGGCAACGGATTTGGCCAGTGATGTCTTGCCCACCCCGGGAGGACCAACAAAGCAGAGAATAGGACCTTTCAGGCCATTGGAAA
Organism: Desulfovibrio sp.; assembly: GCA_017396005.1. GTDB lineage: Bacteria > Desulfobacterota > Desulfovibrionia > Desulfovibrionales > Desulfovibrionaceae > Desulfovibrio. The sequence goes on along the minus strand of JAFQNG010000100.1, from coordinate 133 downwards.
GCTTCTGCACTGCCAGATATTCAAGAATACGTTCCTTGGGTTTCTCCAGGCCGTAATGATCGGCGTCCAGTACCTTGCGCGCCTTGGGGATATCGATCTTGCCGGCCGTTTCCTTTTTCCACGGCATGGCCAG
>JAFQNG010000099.1 GCA_017396005.1 Desulfovibrio sp. | reverse complement strand
TCTTCTATAGCCTTGCCGTCCACACTGAGGATGATATCGCCATCCCTGATGCCAGCCTTGGCAGCAGGTTCACCATCCAGTACTCCGGCGATAAGCGCCCCTTCAGCTTTCTTCATACCCAAAGCCTTGGCGATATTTTCATCTACATCCTGGATAGTTACGCCAATCCACCCCCGGCTGACTTTTTTACCGCTTTTTATCTGCTCTACTATCTTGGCGGCCATATTGCTCGGAATGGCAAAACCGATGCCCTGTCCACTGGCGATGATGGCAGTATTGATGCCTACCACCTGCCCAGCCATGTTCAGCAGCGGTCCTCCACTGTTACCGGGATTGATGGAGGCGTCTGTCTGCAAAAAATTATCAAAGGGTCCGGCGTGTATATTACGATTTTTGGCAGAAAGTATGCCCGCCGTCACTGTATGATCCAGTCCGAAAGGGTTGCCAATGGCCAGAAGCCACTCTCCTACCTTAAGGGCATCAGAGTCACCGAAACTGAGGTAAGGCAAAGGTTTCCTGGCATCTACCTTGAGAAGTGCAAGATCTGTTTCTTCATCGGAGCCTATCAGTTTAGCCTGATAGCTTTCACTCTTGCCATTATTTTCATCAAGAGTGATGTTGATGACGTCAGCGTCGGCTACCACGTGATTATTAGTCACAATGTAACCGTCAGCGGAAACAATAAAGCCGGAGCCAAGCGATTTCTGCTTCATGGATGGCCGCTTTCCGCTGTGTCCCTGCTGGCCGCCGAAGTGCTCAAAAAACTTTTCAAAACCTGGGGGCAGATTACGGAACATCTCTCCAAAGAATTCTTCTGGTCCGGCACTGCTGGTTTTGCGTTCTGTACCAATATTAACAACGGCCGGGCCACATTTGGATGCCAGATCACTGAAATCTGGCAAGGAAGAGGCAGCATATGCCTGTGCTGCTGTCAGAAGTACTACAGCCAGAAAAGCTGTCATATATTTTTTGATGCTCATGAAGGTTTCCTCACTGTTTTTTCTGCAGAGCCTTTTGCAAAGCTTGTGCCATGATCCCCAGGCCCGCTGCAGATGAAACTACTCCCGACTTGGAATGCTGTTTCCAGGCTTTATCGTCAGCCTCTGCGGTAGCTTCACTGCCCTCTGGGGCGAGGCTGATACGACGGGCAAGAGTGTCCAAATTCTGGACAATCAGAGTAACTTCCGCCCCCTTGTCCAGCTTGCTATACTCACCGCTGTTCCTGATATTTTTAATGACACCTGCCGGCAGAAGGCCAGTAACACCTGGAGCGAGACAAACAAAAAGACCATACTGACTACGGCTTTCCACAACACCAGTCACCGTACTGCCTACGGGGAAACGCTGAGCAACATCCTGCCAGGGGTCCCCTTCAGCATCACGCAGACTCAGGGATATGCGGCGGCTCTCAACATTAATATCCTTGATCTTGACAGAAACGCTCTCACCCACGGTGAGTACCTCTTCTGCCTTGTTAACTCTTTTGGCCCAGGACATTTCAGAAAGGTGAACAAGCCCTTCGATGCCAGGCAACAATTCTACAAAGGCGCCAAAAGGCATCAGACGCACAACCTTACCCTGTACGACGTCACCGGCAGAGAGACGCGAGCTCACATCCTGCCAGGGATCGCCGACCGCTTTTTTGAGCGAAAGAGAAATGCGTACTTGCCCCTTGTCGTTGCGGGTAATGCCCAAAACTCTGGCGCGTACAGCATCACCCAACGAAACTGCCTCGTCAGGCGTACTTATCCGTGACCAGGAAAGCTCAGAAAGATGAATCATCCCCTCAACTGCTGGAGCCAATTCCACAAAGGCACCGAAGGCGGCAAAGCGGCTGATGCGCCCTTCTATTTCGTCACCTTCCTTGAGAGTATCCAGCAGTCTGGCAAGATTTTCCTCACGTTCACGCTCCAGAAGCGCTCGACGCGACACTACAATGTTGCGGCCACGATTTTCTACCCGGGTCACCAGAAACTGCATACTGCGACCGACCAGAGATTCAGCATCGCCTGCCGAAACAGTCTCCATCTGACTGCCAGGGCAAAAGGCGTTTTTTCCCAGAATTTCGACAGTATATCCCCCCTTGCAGAGAGCGGTAACGCGTCCATCAACAGGCAGTGCCGCATCTCGGGCGTCTTCCAGGGCAGCAACACCACTGCCGCTCATGGAGCGCGAAAGACGGATTTCCTGTGCATTGACACCTGTAACCCAGGCTTCGATTGTATCGCCGGGGCCAACGCTTTCCTTACCTTCGGCATCCATGATATCCTTACGTTCCATAATACCATCGACCTTGATGCCCACGTCAACAAAAACACTGTCACCTGTAATGGCTATAACTGTACCGCTGACCTTCTGGCCAGGCTGCAGTCGACCGGCCTTACCTTCGTGGGCCGCCAGCAGGGCGGCAAAATCCTCGACCAGTTCATCCTGGACGGGCATTTCAAGCTGTTCTGAGGCCATGATTTTTCCTCCGAGGGATTTTTTATAAGCCGTTCTGTATATCCCATAGTCAAAAAGAAAACAATGCAGTGCATGGGGGCAATCGGAGTACAGGTATGTATAATTTTTTTACGATAAATATTTTTTTTACATATGACAAGTAGGCCTGCCGAAAAACCATACCTGCAAAGGCTGGACTTTTCGCGCTTCTACTGTTTTGATACTGACGCAGCTGTTTTTCAATACTACTGATGTATGCCGCCAAAGCGCAATGGAGAGATCCTGCATGCAAATTTCCAGTAAGCGTATTTCATTGCGATTCATTATCTTTTCTCTGATCAGCCTTATTTTTACGTCATTCATACTGGCTCTCTTTTGCATTTATCACGAAACCATGCCGAAAATTCTTCTGGAATCAGAAAACAAATACCTGACCCGTCAGGTAGAGATAACGCAAGGTCTTTTAAAGACAGCAGGGAAAAGTCTCTATCTGCTGGCTGAAGATACAGCTATCTGGGATGAAACGGCTGCTTTTGTCGAAGGCGACAATGAGGATTTTTTTTCCAAAAACTGGTCAGATACCTCCTTGCTGGCAAGCTATCAAATTGATTTCGTGCTCATCAGTAATATATCAGGAGTGATTTTGCATGCCGATTTTGTACATCCGCGTATGCAGAAACCCCTCCCCCTCTCTTCTGATCTTCAGAGCAAGTTGGATAAGCTCTCCCGCCATATCCTCAGCTCCTATGTCCCTTGCATGCAGTCTGGACGGGAAGGCATACTGACAGCAGATGGCAACGCATATCTGCTTGCTGCTGTACCAATTACTCGTGATATGAACGCCACCCAACCTTCTGGTATCCTTATTTTCGGTAAATGGCTTGATAACCACTATTTTCAGACATTAACCCATGTCAGGGACATTCATTTCAAATTTGAGAGCGAAAGCGACATGACAGAACAGTCTCCCATAGAGCGCCTGGGAGACGATGCTATTCGTACTACCCTGCTCTTGTATGATTTGGAAGAAAAACCTCTGCATCTTGTCATGACGGAAAAGAGACAGCTCTATAGAGGAGGCTGGCAACGGCTGGGGATGGCAAACATCATTCTGATAGGCACTTTACTGCTGTTTGGCGTATCACTGTATTATATCATTATTCGTGCCATGGTACAGCCTATTGAAGCCTTGAGCCTCAAGTTCAGAAAACTTGCAGCAGGCTCTCAGGATAGTGCGTCCTATATTCATGTAGATTCCTGTGGGCGAAGTCAGGAAATGCATGATCTCTGTGTATCCATTAACACTGTTTTCGCCAGGTTGAGCCAGTCGCAAACATCGCTCAGGGTCATTCAACGCATTGTGAATGCTATGGATGCATTTATTTATGCTGTAGATCCAAAGACATGTGAAATTCTTTTTGCTAATAAAAAGCTTGTAGAGCTGCTTAACCTTCACAATGGTGGCATTGGTCAAATATGTTGGCAAGTACTGCAACAAGGTTATTCTGAACGCTGCCCTTTTTGCCCGTATCAACATCTTGTACAAAGCTCTGGAAAATCTATCGTCTGGGAACATATCAATACCATCACAGGCAGACACTATAAAAATACGGATTGTCTGATATCATGGCTTGATGGTTCTCTTGTGCATTTACAGTGTTCCATGGATATTTCTGATATAAAAAAAGCCGAGCACGATCTCATACGCATGTCTTCAATTGTAGACTCATCTCCGCTGTATATTTCGTATGTCGATATGCAGGGTAACTTTGAATACGTCAACGCCGGAGCCTTCGATGTTCTGGGTTATTCCCCTGAAGAACTTCGTAAGGGAGGCCTGTCTCTCATTTTTGCACAGGAAACAGTTGACTACATTAAAACAGCATTGCTGCCGCGCGTTTCTGCCCAGGGACAGTTTTTGTGCGAGCTGCCTGCCGTACGCAAAGACGGAGAAAAACGCATCCTGTCTTTCAATCTATTTACCGTACACAGCCATCACAGCACGGGCATTGCCGCTATTGCTCTGGATATAACAGAGCATCGCAGAACAGAAGAAGACCTGCTGACCGCCAAGGAGCTGGCTGAGCAGTCCAGCAGAGCCAAGAGTGAATTCTTGTCACGTATGAGCCATGAAATGCGAACGCCCCTGACCGCTATTATGGGCATGACTGACATAGCCTGCCGGGCAGATGCACTGGAGAAAAAACAGTATGGCCTCAAAAAAATTGAGGAGGCCTCACAGCATCTTCTGGGCGTCATCAACGACATACTCGACATGTCCAAGATAGAGGCCAATAAACTGGAGCTGTATCCTACGAAATTTGTTGTGGAAAAAATGCTTCAACATGTTCTAGATATGGTCAGCTTTCGCATAGAGGAAAAAAAACAGATATTCAAAGTTGACATCGCATCGGGCCTTCCTCCAGTCGTTATGGCCGATGAACAGCGCTTGATGCAAATCCTGCTCAACCTGCTTTCCAATGCGGTCAAATTCACGCCCGAGGGCGGCCGTATTGATCTTTCAGTACGACAGACCTGTGAACAGCCCGACAGTACGACGCTGGCAGTAAAAGTCAGCGATACAGGTATAGGCATTTCTCCCGAACAGCAGAAAACACTGTTCATGCCCTTTGAACAGGCCGACGGTGGCATAGCGCGTAAATTTGGCGGTACAGGACTTGGACTGGCAATTTCACGACGTATTGCGGAACTGATGGGCGGCAGCATCGCGTTGCAGTCAGAGGCAGGCAGGGGCAGCTCTTTTACCCTGGTCGTGCCAGTACAAAAGGTTTCCTTAGATCAGGAGAACAATCTGCAACCTCCTACTCTGCCAAGTCTGCCTGAAAAGGGGATTTTTGCCGGTAAAAGAATACTGCTGGCTGAAGATGTGGAAATCAACAGGGAAATCGTGATCACTCTTCTGGAAGAAACAGGCCTGCAGGTGGACTGTGCCGAAAATGGCCTTGAAGCCTGCCGGCTGTTCGCTGCTGCTCCCCAGGCCTATTCCCTTATTTTCATGGATCTCCATATGCCAGAAGTGGACGGCTTTGAAGCGACACGACGTATTCGCAGCATGGAGGCTGCATCCCAGGCGAGTCATATACCCATCATAGCGATGACAGCCAATGTCTTTCAGGAAGATATCGAATGTTGTCGCGCTGCCGGCATGGATGGGCATCTGGGCAAGCCTATTATTTATGACAAGCTGTTTGCAGTTCTTCGCCATTACTGCAGTGAAAGCTGAGTACGTTAAAAGCTATCCGACAGGCCGTTTTTTGCACTTTCTTTTTTATTGTGAAATTGTTAACTTTTCAAAGCTGTTAACCTATGACCCTGAGGTATAAATGGAAGCAAGGATTGTTGCCGAAGCTGCCCTGAAGATGAGCGGCAAAAGTTTTTACCGCTATATTTTAGAAGGCCGCAGGGCTGTATTCCCGCCGGATATGTCAGACTTTTTAATATCCCCGATGAAGTAGATGACTGGCCGCAATTTGCTGCAGGCTACGGCCATCTGCTATCCTGAAAGCCTCCCCGCTCTCAGCAGGGAAAGCTTTCCTCAGGAAAGTATCAAGGTCTTGACGGACATGTACGAAAGCATACGTCGAGGAGAACCACGAGGCAGCTGTGAGATTGCTGTTACAAGCGAGAACTGAAAAATAATGCTTTCCTTCAGGCAATGAGCTATGGGCAAGCTGTTGCTTACTCTTGCCATTATCTTTGTCAGCTTGGCATTAGGCTATGGCGTTCGTTATTTTACCCAATGCAACGGTCTGCTGCTTGCTGAGGTCAGACTGACAGTGCTGCGCCAGCGCTTACAAAGTCTGGCGCTTTTTGGGCTGCTGCCAGCAGCAGCCATGCTCTCCCTCTGGGGCCTGCCCTCTCCTACCCCCAGCCTTCTGGCTCTGCCGTTGCTGGGGCTGATGGCTTGGCTGTGGGGCGGCGTACAGGCTCTGCTGGCTGCACGCTTTCTGAAGCTTGACCGCAGCCAGACCGGCAGCCTTTATTGTTGTGGTACTTTTACCAATGTCGGTGCAGTCGGTACTCTCGTCTGTGTCCTGTTTTATGGTGAAAACGCCATTGCTCTGGCAGCCCTGTACCGTCTGTGTGAAGAGCTGTTTTATTATAGTGTGGCCTTTCCGGTGGCCCGTCGTTTTACTCCTGTCGATGATAAACCGCAGCTTACCTGTGGTGGCATGCACCTTGGCCCTGTTTTAGGAATAGCCGTCAGCGCACTTCTCTGCGGTATTCTGCTCAATCTGCTGCAGATTTCCCGCCCTCTCTGGTGCGGCGTTCTGTCTTCAGGGATAATGATTCTTGCAACTGTTTTTTTACTTTTTGCCATCGGCCTCAGCCTGCGTCCGTCGCAAATGTTCCACTACAGGCGACAAAGTATGGCTGTTTGTCTAATCAAATTCATCGGGACGCCTCTTCTCGTTATCTGCATGGCCAGGCTCATGGGCTATGCAGAGATGGATGGCGGTCTACCGCTCAAAGTCACAGCTATTCTGTCTGCCATGCCGGTTGCCATGACTGCACTGGTGCCGCCTTCGCTCTTCAGGCTGGACTTGGATATGGCCAATGCCTGCTGGATGTTCAGCACTCTGGCATTAATCGTTGTCTTGCCTGTCCTGATGACCCTCCTGCCGCTGCTTTAACTGGAAACCTTGATTTGATTTCCACTGCAGGGCATAGTAATCTGAGAGTATCTGCCATCGACTTCTCCACAGGGCACATACTATAACATAATCTGAGGAAGGAGCGAACAGTAATGGCCGTTAACAGCCCTTTGCCCGAACGTCTGCGCCCGGATAGTTTGGCACATTTTTTGGGGCAGAGCCACCTTGGGCCGCGCCTGCGCTCCCTTATAGAGGCGCCTCGCCTTCCCAGTCTGCTTTTTTTCGGTCCACCCGGTTGTGGTAAATCCACTGTAGCCCTTCTGCTGGCCAGAGCCAGTGGCAAAAAGTATCTGCGCCTGAGCGCACCGGAAGCAGGCTTACAGCACTTACGGCGCTCTCTTTCCGGAATGGACATCTTGGTTCTGGATGAGCTGCACCGTTTTTCCAAAGCGCAGCAGGATTTTTTTCTACCTCTTGTGGAATCAGGTGAGCTGACGCTGCTTGCGACCACTACCGAAAACCCCTCGTTCAGCGTTACACGGCAACTGCTATCACGTCTGCACGTACTCAGGCTGCGTCCTCTTAGTCGTTCAGAACTCATGACCTTGGCTAGACGTGGAGCACAGGCCCTTGAAGCCAGCCTGAACGATGAGGTGCTGGATATGCTGGCAGGTATAGCCCATGGCGATGCCCGTACTCTGCTTAATCTTGTGGAATATGTTGCTGCATTGCCCAGTGACAGGCGGGGGGGTGAAGATATCAGGGCGGCCCTGCCAGAAGTGATCGCCAGACATGATAAGGATGGCGACAGTCATTATGAGCTGGCCTCAGCGCTGATCAAGTCCATCCGGGGCAGTGATGTAGATGCGGCTCTCTACTGGTTGGCCTGTCTGCTGGAGGGTGGTGAGGACCCTCGTTTTGTTTGCCGACGTCTGATTCTATCTGCCTCAGAAGACGTGGGGCTGGCTGATCCCAATGCTCTTTCTCTGGCCGTGGCCTGTCAGCAGGCAGTGGAATTTGTGGGAATGCCGGAAGGCTTCATCCCTCTTGCAGAGACTGTAGCCTACCTGGCCATGGCCCGTAAAAGCAATAGCTCTTATGCAGGCTATCTCAATGCCGTAAGAGAGGTCAAACTCAATGGTCCGCATACCGTCCCCCTGCATCTGCGCAACCCCTCCACACAGTTGCAAAAAGAATGGGGATACGGCAAAGAGTACAAATATCCACATAATTATGCTGAAGCGTGGGTAGACCAAGCCTATTTGCCGCCGGAACTCGAGGGGCGACGTTTCTATCAGCCGCGGGATAACGGCGATGAGGCACGCCTCTCACAGTGGTGGCGTAAAATCCATAAGATTAGGAAAAACGATCCGTTATGAAAATGCCTCCCTATGTCAAAGGTGTTCTTCTGAAAAAATTTCTTACTGGCGATACATACCGCAGCCCTGACAGCCCTGCAGGTATATTCGCACGCAAGATGCCCTCGCTACGTTTCTATGCCGGTCTTTTCGGCTCAGCCGTTCCCTGGCTCTGTCATAAAGCGGCAGCAGGGCAATGTGATGATTCTGCCTGGGTATATGCTAGTGTCTGGACAGCTGAACTGATAGAAAGCGTTGGCTGTACCGTCATGATAGACGGTATGGACCAAATTACTGCTACAGACGGTCCATGCATTTTTGTGGCTAATCACATGAGTACCTTGGAAACCTTTATGCTGCCATCTATCATCCGCCCGCGCAGGCCCGTGACCTTTGTCGTCAAGGAAAGCCTGGTCAGCATGCCCTTTTTTGGTGCAGTCATGCGTTCTCGTGATCCCATTGTGGTCGGACGTACCAACCCGCGCGAAGATCTGAACGCTGTACTTGAGGGAGGCGTAGCCCGGCTGGAGCGTGGTATTTCACTGATCATCTTCCCTCAGAGTACCCGCACCAATACTTTTGACCCTCAGCATTTCAACTCCATCGCAGTCAAGCTGGCCCGTAAGGCACATGTACCGCTGGTGCCGCTGGCTCTCAAAACTGACGCCTGGGGTCAGGGTAAGAATATCAAGGAGTTAGGGCCGATCCGAGGCGGCATGCCTGTGCGCTACCGTTTTGCAGCTCCCATAGCTGTCCGGGGTAATGGAAAAGAAGAACATAAAGCTATCTGCGATTACATCGGCAGGCAGTTATTAGAATGGCAAAAGATAGACGGCATCAATCAGTAAAAATAAAAACCGCCCCAAGGGAGCGGTAAAAAAATGGTCGGGATGGCGCGATTTGAACGCGCGGCCTCAGCGTCCCGAACGCTGCGCTCTAGCCAAACTGAGCCACATCCCGATAAAAAGTTTTTTTACCCTGGTATTCGATTTTTTGCAAGGATTTTTTTTGTTTGCAAGAGGTTTTTTTCTGGCGTATAATAACTTATTCTTTCAGCTTTATTTTGATGTGCACCGGAGTAAGGTTTTTATGATACGCGTTATTGTGGTGGATGATTCAAGTTTTATGCGCAACGCCCTTGTGTCGCTTCTTGAAAAAGAAGGCGACATAACTGTTGTTGCCCATGCTCGGGATGGTCGTGAGGCCTTGCAGAAAGCCCGTGAACTTGAGGCCGATGTAATGACTCTAGACGTAGAAATGCCTCGTCTGGATGGCCTTAATGCTCTCAAGGAGTTGATGAAGACCAATCCTATGCCGGTTCTTATGGTCAGCTCCCTGACTGAGGCTGGGGCAGAAACTACGCTCAAGGCCATGGAATATGGTGCGCTGGACTACATACTTAAAAATACCAGTAAAGAGAACGATGTTTTTGGCAGGGATCTGCGTACTAAGGTTCGGCTGCTTTCCCGCAAAAAGGCCATTACTAGGCTAAAGTACCGCAGACTGCACAATATCCCGACGGCTCAGCAGCTGAATGTACAGCCGCAACAGCCCGCCAATTATGTACAGACACCCTGCACCGGGCCACGCGACCTGGTTGTCATTGGTGTATCCACCGGCGGTCCGCCTGTTGTGCAAAAGGTGCTTTCTGCGCTTCCGGCCAATATCCAGGCCTGTATATTGGTTGCGCAGCATATGCCCGCATCTTTTACCGGTCCTTTTGCCAGGCGTCTTGATGGGGTATGTGCTATCAACGTCTCTGAAGCAACAGATGGAGACAAGCTCAAAAACGGGCATGCCTATATCTGCCCTGGCGGCAAGCATATAGGAATACGTATGCGTGGTCCGTTACCCGAGATATTTGTCAGTGATGAGCCACGAAACGCCCTGTACAAACCTACAGTGAACATTCTTATGGAAACTGCAGGGCAGTGCATGGGCCGCAAGACCCTGGGGGTAATGCTGACGGGCATGGGGTCTGACGGATGCGAAGGGGCCATGACCCTCAAAGAGAAAGGCGGTTGCCTTATAGCACAAAGCGAAGCCTCCTGTGTTGTCTACGGTATGCCTAAAGCTGTCATTGACGCACGGCTGGCTAATCAAAATCTTGATGCTGACGATATCGCCAAAGCCATCATCACTACCGTCAAGGGTTGAGCATAAACAGGATCAATACCATGAGCATGGACAAAATTGATGTGACACAGGTGTTGGAAGCTCTCCGCTCCGGCAGCAGCGATGATGTGCGTAACGCCGCATTCTATGCTGGTGACATGGGCCTTGAAGAGGCCGTACCCTTGCTCTGTGAAAAAATAAAGAGTGAGAATATCGGTATTCAGGAGGCGGCAGAATATGGCTTGCGCCGTATTCGTGGGGGCAAAACCATTGAGGCTATCCTGCCTCTTTTGAGCAGCGATGAAGCGCCCGTGCGTAATGTTGCCATGGATATCCTGCGCGAGATTGGTGTGGACAGCATCGAAAGTATGCAGCCCTACCTGCGCGGTGATGATGCGGATCTACGCATTTTCATCTCTGACATCCTTGGGTATTGCCGTTCTACCAAGGCGGCTTTACTGCTCAGTGATGCTCTTCTCAAAGACCCGGAAGTCAATGTGCGATATCAGGCTGCCGTGAGTCTGGGAAATCTTGCATTTCCCGAGTCTGTGGGAACCCTGTGTCAGGCTATGCATGATGAGGAGTGGGTGCAGTTTGCCGTAGTGGAAGCCTTGGCGAAGATTAATGATCCTGCCGCCATCAATGCTCTGATCACTCTTCTGCCGCAGTCTTCCATGCTGGTCAGTGCTGTTATTATTGATGCTCTGGGTGGTCTTGGTGACGTTAAGATCATCCCCCTGCTTTTCAATTCATTGGAAAATGTCAATATTGCCTTGCGACATAAGATCGTCAAGGCCATTGTGCAGATTCTCAACGGGCGCTCCCTGGCTCTACTCTCTCCAAAGTCACAGGAGCGCTTGCGCGTCTATCTGCTGGATGCTCTGACAGACAGCGATGAAGAAGTGCAGATGGCAGCACTGACCGGCCTGAGCGCCATTGGCGATGAAGAAGCTTCTGACGCTATCATAGAGCTGGCTCTGACCCTAGACCCGGAACGCAAGGCCGACATGTATGAGACAGCTATCAGAGCCCTGTCGTCCATTGGTTATAACCCTGTGGTACGCAATGCTCTGCGCAGCGAGGATGAAAATCGCGTCATGGTAGCCATGGAAGCCTGTCAACTGATGGACGACCACCGCCCTGTTGAAGAAATCAAGGCCTTATTCTGGCGTGTCAGCAGAGATCTGCAGCGTGCAGCAGTGGCCGAAGTAGCACAGCTTGGCATTACTGAAGATATTCCCTTCTTCCTTTCTATTATTGATGAATGCGATGATGCAGAAGTTCTGAAAAGCGCACTGGTCTTTTTTGGTAATCAGCATGGGATTGCAGAAGTGGAGGATGTGGTTTTTGCCCAGCTTGTCCATCGCTATGTAGACGTCAAGGAAATGGCTCTTGAAGCCTGCATTAATCTGCACAGTCCGACACTTAATATCCGTTTCAAGGAGATGTTCACCACCGGTGATACCAATGAACGGATGATGGCCGTTTATGCCCTCGGACGCTACAGTGTCATAGACAATATCAGTGAGCTTTCTGCGGCACTGGAAGATGAATCTTCTCTAATTCGCCGGGTAGCTGTAGAGGCCTTCATCAATCTTGGCGGCGGAGCTGAACGCTATCTGCCACGACTGCTCCCAAGGCTGTACGATCCAGACAAGGATGTCCGTGTTGCTCTTGTGGATGTGCTTGGCCATATAGCTACCTCTTCGGTCATGCCGCATCTGCTCAACGCTCTGAGAGACGAAAATGACTGGGTACGTATCAGAGCCATTGAAGCTCTCGGCTTGAATAAGAATACAGATGCTGTACCTGTTCTAAGCCAGATGCTGGAACATGCAAGCCCCATGATAGCTTTTAAGATCATCGAAGCTCTTGGTCGGATTGGTGGAAATATCGCTTTCAGTATTTTGCTGGGGATGATGGATCATGAAGATCCCGAAATCCAGCATGCAGCGGCAGAAGCTGTGTCGGCCATTCAGGCCGATCAGGAGTAAGTATGGGTCAGCAGCCTCCCGATTTTTCCAGGTTCCCCTCATTTGGCAAAAAAAATGAAGAGCAGTCCTCTACTTCGTCCGGGGATGAAGAACGTCCGGTTTCTTTATACAAGCCTCGTCAGCCTTCTACTCTTGCAGCGGGAACTTCTCCATCGTCTCCTTTTTCTGGCAACAAACCTGCCTCACCATTCAATACAGATGCGAAGTCTGTTTCACCTTTCGGCAGCCAGCAGACACTGGGGAAAAATTTTTCCTCGCCATTCAGCAATCAGCAGCAAAGTCAGTGTGTGTCACCACTGCGCAGCACGGGTAATATTGACAGAGGATACCGTACCCCAGGTCAGCCCCTCGGAAGCGCTGCCCAGAACATGTCTGCTCGCCCAACTTCTGCCTTTCGTCCTCTGGGTCAAAAATCTCCTGAGGCTCCTATGCCTTCCCTGCGTTCTTTTACCCGTGGTACCCTTGGCCAGGAAAGTATGCCGCAGCTGAGGCCCAGTCAGTCTCCACTTGGAGCTAAAGGGGCAGGTCAAACAGGCATGCCGCGTACAGCGTCTCTTTTTCGCAAAGATTTACAAATCAGTGATGAAGAATTCCTTCTTCTACGGGATTTCATCTACCAGCAGTGTGGTATCTTCATTGCAGAGAACCGTAAATATCTGGTTGAGAACCGTCTTTCCAACCGCATCAAGGAACTGAACCTCAAAAGCTATACAGAGTATTACAATTTTCTCCGTTTCGATGCCAGTCGTAATAATGAAATGAACAAGCTGTTTGAGGTCGTCACTACCAATGAAACAAGTTTCTTTCGTAATCCTCCTCAGCTGGATGTTTTTCAAAAAGTAGTTCTGGCGCAGGCTATTGAACAATGTCGTAAAAGTGGCCGTAAAAAAATCAGAATATGGTCTGCTGGCTGTTCTACTGGCGAAGAACCCTACACCCTAGCCATCATTCTGCATGAATCTCTCAAAAGCGATATAGCAAACTGGGACATCAAAATCACGGCCAATGATCTTTCTGCTGCCGTACTTAAGGCTGCCCAGCGTGGCATCTACAATGAATATGCCCTGCGTACGACACCCAAGGAAATCGTAGAAAGTTATTTCATCAAAGAGGGTAATCTTTTCAAGCTCAAGCCACATCTCAAGCAGCTTGTATCTTTTGGCCAGATAAACCTCAGTGATCGTGAACAGTTGCGTCGGATAGAACGCTCACAAATAGTATTCTGTCGTAATGTCATTATTTATTTTGATGATGAAATGAAGAAAAAAGTCATCAATGCCTTTTATGATAATTTGGAACCAGGTGGCGCTTTGCTTATCGGACACTCCGAATCATTGCATAACATTAGCCGCGCTTTCCAGATGGAGCATCATAAAGGGACCATTGTATATCGCAAGATGGCTTGATGCCCTGTGGCATGGATGCAAAAATTCTGGCGATTGCCAATCAGAAAGGCGGGGTAGGTAAAACAACAACTGCCGTAAATTTAGGCAGTGCCCTGGTAAGACGAGGAAAAAAAGTTCTCTTGGTGGATTTGGACCCGCATGCATGTGCGACGTTGCATGGTCGGATTTACCCAGAAGACTTGCATATAAGTCTGTATGACATTTTTCTGAGCCTGGACGGTGACTGGACAAAGATCTGGCCCAGACTTATTCGGACAAATGTCTTGCACGGTTTGGACTTGGCCCCAGGCAGTATACGGCTGGCTGATTTGGAAACAGATCTGCTCCAGCAAAGAGCCAAAGGCAGTATCTTGGCTCGCAGTCTTAAACATATTTTGCCACGCTATGACTTCATAGTGCTGGATTGTCCACCCCATGTAGGAATCTTGCTGGTCAATGCCCTTGTTGCCGCAGACCTTTTGGTGATACCCATTCAAACAGATTTTCTTGCCTTGCATGGCTTGAAACTTCTGTTTGATACATTGAATACGTTGAACAAGGTTTTACCGGAGCCTGTACGCTATCGGGCTGTGCCTACCATGTACGATATGCGCACCAAGGCATGCAGACGTGTGCTGGAATTGATGCAGGAGAAAATGGGGCCTGCGCTTTTCAACACCATCATCGGTGTTGATACACGATTCAGAGAAGCCAGTGCTATGGGTTGCACCATTTTTGACATTGATAACCGTTCACGTGGGGCTCTTTGTTATGAAGCCCTGGCCGGAGAAGTTCTTGAGCTATGGCAATAACACCTGAAGAATATTTCGCATCACAGAGTTTTTGCATACCGGGCGTTGCTCCAGGCGCGACGGTGGAGGCGGCGCTCAATGAAGCTGAACGGGCATTTATTGAAAAATACCTTGGTCTTGATGCTCTGAACACACTACCCAGCCTGACTCCAGAAACTCAGATAGACTTCGAAGGTTCTGCTTCGCTTGCGCAGGAGGCAGAAAAGCGCGAGGCCATACCAGTGCCTGTAAAAAACCTGCTTCAGGCACAAGCTCATGTACAGATGGTATCATTTTATGTGCGCTCTCAACTTTTCCTTCTGCCTGTGGCTTTGATCCATGAAGTCTTGCGCCATATGCCCCTGGTCAAGCTGCCCCTGGCTCCCTCTTTTGTAGCAGGGGTAATCAATCTGCGGGGACGTGTCACTCCGCTTGTTCATCTTGACAGCCTGCTTACCCTTGAGGCAGGCAGGCGCTACGGAAAAAACAGTTTTATCGTCATCTGTGATGCAGGTCAGCTGCAGCTTGGGCTGATCATTGATAAAGTGCACAGTATGTACCAGGTGGCACAGAACAAAATAATCTGGAATGCGGAAGCCCAGCTGGGAGAAAGTGCTGAGTTCCTTTATGGTATAGCCGATATCAACGAAAAGATATGTGGTATCGTCGCTCCAGAACTCGTAGCCCGCAAGCTGCAGGCTGGTTAGGCTGGCTTGCAAACTCCTTAAAGATTCACTAAACTTTTACGACAGCTAACACGGTCTTCATATTACGGATAGGAACAGCAATATGAGCAAACATATCATGGTTGTTGACGATTCCAAAACCATCAGAAATCTGGTGGCCTTTGTGCTCAAGTCTGAAGGGTTCAAAGTTAGCACTGCAGAAGATGGTCTGGATGCCATCGAAAAGCTTTATAGTATAGAGCCGGTCGACCTCATCGTTTCCGACGTCAATATGCCCCGCATGGATGGCTTTACGTTTATCAAGAACCTCCGAGCTCAGGATGCCTATAAAGATATCCCCATCATTGTTCTTTCTACAGAAGGGCAGGAGCAGGATATTCAGAAAGGGATGAGCCTCGGCGCTAATCTTTATATGGTCAAGCCTGCTCAGCCGGAAAAAATGGTACGTAATATAAAGATGCTTCTTGGCTAGCCGATAGACAAATTGTGCCTGAGCCTGAAGGCAGTATAACTCTACTCGCCTAGCCAAATGAAGGTATGGATATGAGCCAAGATTTCTTTGATCCGGAACTTTTTACGGAATTCATAGCGGAAGCCAAGGAACACCTTGAAACCATTGAGCCCAACCTACTGGAACTGGAAAAAGCTCCAGGAAACTTGGCTCTGCTCAACGATATTTTTCGTCCCATGCACTCCCTCAAAGGGGCATCCGGTTTTCTCGGCTTGAATCGCATTAACCACTTGGCTCATAAATCAGAAAATATTCTGGACGAGTTGCGTAAAGGGAGCATGCTGGTTACGTCAGAAATCATGGACGTAATCTTGGCTTCTACAGATGCTCTGCGTCAGATGATAGAAAATCTTGAAAGCACCAGCAGTGAAGGTGATGTCGAAACAGAACACATCATCAAACAGATTGACACCATCATGAGCGATGGTGCCATTGGCTCATCAACTGAACAGGAGGCAGGCTTTTCTGATGAAGAAATACCTGCAGAAGAAACGCAAACATCTTCTCAGGCTGGGGCGGCCACGATAATTCCCCAGCCCATGAGTATTAAAGACTGGGTCGCTTCTCTGCCACTTGGAGAAACTTATGCTCTGACAGCCTTTGGCGAAGGACATTTGAAAGATTTTATCGATGAGTCTCTTGAAATCATCGAAAGCCTGAACAGCGGTCTGCTGGAGTTGGAAGGGAATCCTACCGGGCGCGAAGAGCTGGTTAATGACCTTTTCCGCTACTTCCATAATATGAAAGGCAACAGCGGCATCATTGGTTACCATGAGCTGAATGCTCTGACGCATGAAGCAGAAACGCTGCTCAATAATGTACGGCAGGGCAAAATTATCGCCAGTCACGAGCTGATAGATCTCTTGCTGCTAGTTGCCGATGTTATGGAAAATCTGATTCATAAGATAGAGATCGACAGTGCCCAGACAACTCCCCTAGATATCTCACCAGTTATCAAACAACTGCAAAAGGCTTTAGCTGGAGGTAATATTTCTCTTCCGCAGGAGCTTCTGCAGGCGCAGCAGGAAGCTCTGTCTGCTCTACCATCTGCTGCAACTGAAGTTTCTGAGGCAGCCCGGGTTGAGACTGAAGAAAAAACCCCTGAAGAAGCCTCGGAACCTGAAGTCCCAACAGAAAGAGTCGTAGAAGCTGTCGCACCTACAATTATACCAGCAGGGGCTGACGATGATGACCATGAGGTTTTTCGAGTTACTGTGGTGCAGCAGACAGAGCTTATCCGCGCGGCCATGGCAACTTTGCAGAAAGATAGCGCACATAAAGATTCCATCGACGCACTTTTCCGCTGTTTGACCGCTATCAAGAATGCCTGTAGCTTTATGGGGCTGGAAGAAATCAAGGTCTATGCAGAACGTACTGCCGGTATAGTTGATCAGGGAAGACGCAGCGATATAGATTTTGCTATGTTGACTGATTTGCTCAGCCAGGAAGTCAGCATTATTGAAGACATGCTGAAAAATGTTCTGGATGGTAACAAAGGTAACGTTAAGTCTGAAGAAAAAACCTTGATGTCTTCAGATGTCACAGAAGGAAAAACAGAAAAACCTGCTACATCGCAAGGTCAGACGACATCGCAAGCTCAGAAAGCCTCTATAGAGACTGTTACAGAAACACCGAGCCCAACTCCCCCCCCCCCGGCATCAATGACTAGGTCCTCTGTGCCTGTTAAAGCCAAGCCGGCTGCATCGGCTCCACCGGCAGCAGCAAAAGCAAAACCGGCTGCTGCTGGTAATGAAGGACATAAAGGCTCATCTACTATCCGTGTGGATCATGAACGCCTTGACCATTTGATGAACCTCATTGGTGAACTGATTATCAATCGTAATCGTTATGCCCTCATTGCACGTTCCCTAGAGGGAGGAGATGATATTAATATAGCTGAAGTCGCGCAAAGTCTTTCAGAAACGACTTACGCCATGGCCCGTATTTCTGATGACCTGCAAGATACCATCATGAAAGTACGCATGGTACCAGTTTCTTCTGTTTTTTCACGCTTTCCTCGTCTGGTGCGCGATCTCTCGCGTAAAAGTGGCAAGGAAGTGGATCTGATCATGGAAGGTGAGGAAACTGAACTGGATAAGAGCGTTGTCGAGGTCATTGGTGACCCTCTTGTTCATCTCATCCGGAATTCCGTTGACCACGGTATTGAGTCTGAAGATGTGCGTATAGCAGCCGGCAAGCCTGCAAAGGGCAAGGTGACATTACGGGCATTCCACAAAGGCAACTCTGTCGCCATTGAGATAGAAGATGATGGCAAGGGAATCGACCCTGAAAAGATGCGTGAAGTTGCTGTACGAAAAGGCATCATTTCTGCTGATGAGGCTGCACAACTGGACGACCGTGAAGCTATTGAGCTTATTTTTGCCCCGGGATTTTCATCTGCTGAAAAAATTACAGATATTTCTGGTCGCGGTGTTGGTATGGACGTTGTTCGAACCAATATCAAAAATCTTAAAGGCAGTGTCAGCACTTACTCTGAACTCGGTAAGGGTACCCGCTTTACTCTCAGCCTGCCCCTAACTCTGGCTATCATTGATGCCCTGATGGTAAATGTATCAGGCCAGATGTATGCCATCCCACTGGATGCCGTTTCTGAAACAACCAAGATAGAATCTGCACGTCTGACAGATGTCAAAGGGCGCAAGGCTGTGACACTGCGTGGTGAGGTACTTGGTATTGTTGAACTTTCTGATATGCTAGGGCTGCCGCATACAGATCCCATGCCTGATGTACTTTCTGTGGTAGTTATTCATGACAACGATAGACGGCTGGGCCTTGTTGTTGATCAGCTGTTGGAGCGACAGGAAATCGTCATTAAACCACTGGGAGCTTATCTTGGTGACCTTAAGGGTATTTCAGGTGCGACCATTTTGGGGGACGGCTCTGTCATTCTTATTCTTGACCCGCATGAAATATATCTCATGTCGACTTCCAAGTCTGTTAATATTACTCCGGGCATGGGCAATGCGACACAACAGCAAAATCATGAGCCACAGTTGCCACGACTGACAGGTTAGAAATAATAATTGGATAAAAAAGAGCCTCCTTAGGTTTTCCAAAGGAGGCTCTTTTTTATTATATTTAATTTTCATTCTTTATATTCATTATATCTGGCTTCACTGACGTCAAACATACCCCGATTATTTCTGATAACAAAATTATTCAACACAAGATAGCTGATAATTTTATCGTAGACTTCAGCATGTTTTTGAGCACCGATATAGCGTTTTGTAAAGGTAGACATATTGAGCATGACAGCATTGAAATCACGTTTTTTATTCCTGTCCTGATACTTTTCAGAACTTCTGGCCCACTCTTTCACAGTTTTACGGAACATATCCATAAAAACTTTCATCACATCATGATTTTGAGACATATTTTTTCCTGATATTACGAGTTCTTTAGGGATACCCGACAGGGTCTAGAGGAAAATCCAGACCCTGTCGGCAAATTAAATCAGTAGAGTCAGGCAACACTGTTGCGGTAAGCTTCAAGTGCAGCAGCCTGCTCATCAAAACTCGTAAATCCAGACTGCCGCAAGGCGTCTTCAACTGTAGCATCCCAATTCCAGTTGGCATAAATCACAGGCTTATGGAATGTAGAGCGGAATGCCTGAAGCTCTGAACGATAGAAGTCTTCCTTCGGAGTATCCAAATGTTCGCGCAACTGTTCGTGATGACGCTGCAGCTCACCTTCATACCATTCCAGAATATCCTGTGGCTCGGTATACTTTTTCAGGAAGTGACCATAGCCCGCTTTTTCCATAAGTTCACACAGTCGTTTATGATGCTGCTGCCCAAGCCATTTGCCAAGCTGGGAAGTTGGAATATTTTCCTGCTCTACAGCTGCGATATCAAAGACTGTCTGATAATAGGTATCCGGGACCACTGACGCAGAAGTAATACCGGCGATAGCAACCAAGCCACGCAATATGACACTGTTTGATACGCCCTGACCACAGAAACCTATTTTTTTGCCAAACTTCTGCCCGGTAAAAATACTGACCAGAATAGCCCAGATAACAGCCGGGTCTTCTTCATCATAGATATGGCCGAGTCGAGCATTATCCCGGTCTGTAGCAAGAACCATCTGAGTCATGTCATTGGAGCCGATGGAGAAGCCATCAAATTCTGTGATGAACTGTTTGGCTAGAATGGCATTAGAGGGAAGCTCAGACATAAGGATAATCTTAAGACCATCCTGCCCACTCTTGAGCTTGTGCACCTGCTCAAGGTAGCTGCGCATGGAGCGGGCTTCTTCAAGTGTACGCACAAAGGGGAGCATCATACAGAGGTTGCTGCCCCCATAGACACCTCTAGCCAACTTGAAGGCCTCAATTTCCCAGTCATGAATGTTACGGGAGACACCTCGGTAACCAAGCATGGGGTTGGCTTCCTGATGTTCGAAAAGACTCCCACCCAGAAGATTACAATATTCATTACTCTTGAAGTCTGTAGTACGGTAGGTAATGGGCTTGCCATAGAAAGCCATGGCAAAGAGGGCCAAGTTCTGCGCCAGTGTCTGGACATAGTGTTCCTTGCCGGTACGAAAACCACGCGATTTGATAATGGCGCGTATTTTGTCAGGCAGAGAGCGGACTGCATCCATTTCTTTCTTAAGTCCAGTACGTAACGCGGTTTCTTCACGCAGTATTCTGATTTTTTCAAGCAGCTTGATGACACTAGGCAGGTCACATACGCGTTGTACATGGGCTTCCACACTGGCCTCGATTTCAGCAGCGCGCTTGACGGCTTCCTGATCTGTATTGGAAAGCAAAGCCAACTCATCGTCATAGCCCATAATAATACGCACATGGTCAGCCAGATTGGGTGAAGTCTTGAGTACCTCAAGACGGCGTGAAGCCACTTCAAGATGCTGATCTATTTTGTGGTCAAGTTCTCGCATTTTGCGATGCTGCAGAAGTACCTCTTCTGCACTGAGATTTTTGTCCACATCGGCAAGAGCCCCCAGCTCGGCAGAAAGGCCCGTTATCTCTCCGACATATTCACGCAGATTGAAGTTAAAGATAATGAGCTCGGCAGCCATTTGCTCCCGCAGAACTTTAGAGAGATTGTCTTCAAGCTCTCTGAGTTTGCTCTGCACAACACCTTCAAGCTCACCATTATCAAAGGCCTCAAGCGCCAGAGGATGAATACCGATATTACCAAGCATAAACTCGGCGCGCAGCAGACCAACCTCAAACTGTGGGTGATTACGCAGCCGTGAGAGGAAAAGCGCCTGCCCCACATCCGCCAGTACCAGACCGACCTTGGTTTTGGTGGACGGCAACTTGGAAAGATCCATCTCACCGCCAACAAGATGCAAAGGCAAGAGTCCTCGATAGACACGCCCCCGAGTACCGTCGACAGTGACTTCTGCACCGTCCAGCGCACGCAGAACATCAACCCTCTGAATACCAATGACAGCTGCTATGCCCAGTTCGCGTGAGGTGATGGCGGCATGGCTGGTATCACCGCCTACGTCAGCCATAATCGCTGATGCCACACGCATGCCCGGCACCATATCCGGGTCAGTACGTTCAGCAGCCAGTACATCACCTTTAGATATTTTATTCAGCTCCAGGGCGGAACGTAAAAAGCGTACGGTCCCCTGCCCTGCTCCACGCGACGCCCCATTGCCTTCTACCAGAATCTCAGCTGAGGCAGCAGCCTTGGGATCCACTTCTCGTCGACGCATGAAGATGGTGTAGGGGTGCAACTCAAGTTCTTCGTTCCAGCGGGTTTCGGGGCGAGCCTGCACAAACCAGAGCTTATCCTTGGCGTCCAGACAGAACTCCGTATCCATGATCATGCCGCCGTAGGCCTTGCTGACAGCGCGTACTCCTTTGGCTACACGCTCGGCCTGGCTCAGGGAAAGCGCCCATCGCAGGGCCTCAAGCTCTGGCACTTCTACTTCACGGGTACCCCCCTTCTCATCATAGACGATCTTCATGTCCTTGCAGCCCATCTGCCGGATGACGACTTCGCTGCCATCGTCCCGCTGGAAGACATAAAGCTTGTCAGGAGTTACCTTGCCCCCCACGACAGCCTCGCCCAAGCCATAACTAGCATCAATACTGACAAGATCTTTACGATCAGTTCCCCGGCATCCAGTAGCTGTGTCGGCCGAAAAAGCTGTACCGGAGATAACGGGGTTGATCATCTGCATCATGCAGACTGAAAGGGAGGTATTTTCAATGGCCCATTCTTTTTTGGCCATTTCAGCAATCGAGTCATCACCTGTTTCTTCAGCTCTGGCAAGAGCGTCAAGGATGGCTTCACGCCGATACGTCATGGAACGGAGGTTATAGGCAGACGCACAATCCCAGTGATAGGCCTCCACCACACGATCAGGACCAACCATATTCAGATAGGTATCCTGCAGGCCGGCAAAGGCTTTCTTGCGTGAGTCCTCCCCTGCTGCCGATGAGCGCACCGCTACAGGCGTCATATCATCACTGTTTTCATCGCAAATGGCTTTATAGGCACTGCGTACAGCAGCATCTACTTCGACAGGCATTTCAACCGACAGAATGGCGGCTTGCACCATGACGGAACGCTTGCGCAGCTGATCAATACCCTCAGGCGATGTGGCAAAACCATCAACTATATTATTGATGAAGGTCCGTAACTTAGTATGCGGCGGCTCAGACTCGGCTTTGACGGCATCCCGGCTCTGTTTGCCCAGCAACCGTACAAATTTTTGCAAAAACTCCGGATCCTGGTTGATCTCGGGATCATTCCAGTCAATACGTCCATATTCCTTATCAACCACCGCGCGCACAATGCGACCGTTGACCTTGGTCTCATCAAGCAGACGATGAAAAGCCAGAGATGAAACGGCTCTAAAGTGCGGTGCCTGAATGCCTTCAATCTGGCTGATCAGTGCCGTATTATAGTTTTTGCCACCGACAAGCAGCTCCGCCTCGGAACCAAGCTTGACGATATCCGCGCCGGTGAGCACCAACTGCTTCTGAATATCTTCGTTGGTTTTGCTCTTGGGGTCGGCCTGCGCGTTTTTAGCGGCGGGATTTTTAGCCATGACTTCCTCCGGTTTGGCGGGAAAGATAAAGCGTGTACAGTCAATAAATAATATACTGCCAGAAAGAAACTGTCTACAATTTCCATGCTGTCCGACGGCGGAACATGCTCTGGGTACGCTCCGCCGTCATGCAACAGTAGATCTCTCTTAGCCTACACGTACGCCACAATGCGGGCAGTACGTTGTCCCTTCCATAAGGATAGGCTGTGCACAGGCCTCATTGCTGCATAAGCGCGGAACCGGCCCCATTTCAACAATTAGTTCACCTTCACGTACTGAAATCATCTGTTTACTCTCTCGAAAATCAGCAGTCTTGAGAACGCGTTTAACTATGCCGTCTACAGGAGCCAGGACGGCTTTTTCCTGCTTCATGATAGACACATTGAAAAGCTCTTCACCTGCTTTGACAACGGAACCGGGATGTACATACATGACCCACAGATCACCATTACTGGGCGAAGCCACATGATAGGGATTGGATGGGTCAGCCATGGGCGTATCTGAAGCTTTCTGTCCGCTCGGCTTGGCTACCTGAACTTCACAGCTCATAAATTCCGAATCCAGAACATAGCGGCAGATGGCTACTCCGGCATCGTTTGGCCGTGAGATACTGAGCAGATTGAGATGGTGCGGTTTGCCGCTGCTGTCAGAAAAATTAAGCTCCTGACCGACCTTCATGCCTTCAAACCATACATGCAGCGGCAGATTGTTGGGGTCACCAAACTGTGCTCTGAGCTGCATGGTCTTTAGTGCATCAGAAGGATGATTGAGGTAGAGTACGAACTCTTCTGCTGTCGGCGGACGTCTGATAAGATCAGCACAGGCTTTCTCTTCAGCAGGCAAGTTTACATCCTGCAAGTTTTCCAGAGGAGAGTTCTCCGTTCTGGAGGCAATGGCATTTTTCCAGTCTGAGCCAAAGGCGCTTTCATAGACCCAGTCAGCGGGGAATCCTAAAGGCAGCCTGCCGAACTTGCCCAGCAGCAGATTGCGGAAAGCATCATTGCAGTCCTGGTATATGGAAAGACGCGCATGCCGCATTTCAGCACTAAGCTCTGCCTCATGTCTGCGGGTGACTTCGCCCATGACTTCCAGCAGATACATAACCTCGTCCTCACCACCGCGCTTCCATGCCCCAGTAACGGCCAGAAAGGCGGTATTCCAAGTGATCTGCGAACCGGGAGTCACATCATGGTAGCGTACAATCTGACGGGTACCCTCAAGAAATTTGAGCATATAGGGCAACAGATGGATGTAGCCCTGCTTCATGGCCCCTTCCTGCGAAGATGACGTGGCACCGCCGGGCATACCATGCAATGTCACATCGTAATCAGTTCCCTGAAAGTACGGCGCGCAGTAGCGGTCATAATAGGGCATGATCTGTTTACAGACAAAGTTGGCTGTACGGATAGCATTTTTGTCCAGATGGCACTGCAGACCCAGTTCTCCTTCCAGATAGGCTGCTGTTGCCAGCACGTCGCCTTGTCCGTAGGAGCGTACTGCGGCTCCCAGCCCCACGTCCAGGATATGAACCCCTGCCTTGGCAGCTGCTCCACAGGCAGGCACAAAAAGCCCATCGGTAAAGTGGCGATGATAGTGCAGCACAAGATCAGGCCAGGCCTTACGCAGGGCACTGACCAGCTCTGTCATGAAGCGCGGTGGGCAGACACCAGCCATGTCTTTGAGGCCAAGGATTATATGGCGCGAGGCCTGTCTGGGGTCAAGCCCCATAATATCCCCTACCATACGCACCATTGCCTCAGCAACGTTCAGGTAGTGCGCCACATCGAATCCCCTGGCCCATGACAGAGAGATCGCAGGCTGAAAAATAACGTCCATGTGATCCATGACCACTTCTGCTATGGGGCGCATATTCTCTACATGATTGAGAAAGTCGAAACAGCGCACGACATGGTAGTGGTCGCAGATCATTTCGCCGGTCTTGCGCATCAGATTACGCGGCTGCGGTGTATACCCAAGCACATTTGTAGAACGCACCAGCAGCTGTTTGAGCGTCTTAGGCGCAAAATTGTTCCATTCCCGGGCTTCGGTAAATGGATAGGTCATATTGGCCAGCATGGCCACATGGAAGTGCGCTCCCCCACCGTTTTCGATGGAGAAGTAACCTGCATTATCCAGATAGGGGCCTAGCAGACGGTCCTCAGCCAGACGAAAACGGTTGCCGGAATTGGACTGGGTGAAATCTCGCGGCGTAGTATCTGTAAAATGAATCTGCCCCGACTCACGGATATAATCCAAGGTAGCCAGCCTGTCTCCCTGAGGATAGGGAGATTTTTTTCGCTTTTCCTTACTGCTGATGGGTGGAAGCACGGGGGCAAATGGCCCCAGGCAGGGCGTCGTCGTAGAGCGATATTCACCCAGCTGTACATAAGGGTTATATCCCTTGGCAGAAATTTCGGCCACCAGACGGGCCAGTCGCTCTCCTTCCGGCGCCAAGTCCGTATAGAGCATCAACTCGGGATGGTCGTGGATGAAGTTGGTGTTGACAGCGCCAGCAATAAATTTGGGATGGTTGATGACCTTTCTGTAGAAAGGTATCGTTGTTTTGATGCCTGCCACCACATACTCGCCGAGGGCTCTGTCCATAATGCCCACGGTCTTTTCCCAGTCATGCGCGTAGGTAATGAGCAGGGAACCTGCTGAATCATAATTAGCCGGGAATTCATAGCCGGCGCTCAGATTGGAATCCAGACGGACACCAAGCCCACCGGGAGAAACATAACGAGAAATGAGGCCAGAGTTAGGCGCAAAATTATCCTGCGGGTTCTCACAGTTGATGCGCACCTGCATGGCACAGAACGACGGGTGCAGGTCTTCTTCGTGGTAGCGAAGCTCGGCCCCGAAAGCCACGGCTATCTGTTCTTCCACCAGGTCGATGCCATAGCGACATTCAGTAATACCGTGCTCTACCTGCAAACGGGTATTAACCTCTATAAGATATGGCTCTCCTGCCGGAGTGACCAGAAATTCGACCGTAGCCAGCGAATGATAGCCTACTGCCTTAATCAGTCTGCGGGCATAATCTTTGAGACGTTCACGCAGCTCCGGGGTAACCCCTTTCCAGGGGGAAGGTGTTATTTCAATGAGCTTCTGATGGTTGCGCTGTACACTGCAGTCACGCTCGTCAAAAGCAAATACGTTGCCGTACATGTCGGCAATGACCTGAATTTCGATATGCCGTACATCGTCAAGAAACTTTTCTACAAATAGGCGAGGATTACCAAACGAAGCCTGCGCCATGGAAGAAGCCTTAAAAAAGGCATCTTCCAGTTCAGCTTCATTATGTATGGCAAATATACCACGCCCACCACCTCCACCTTCGGCCTTGAGCATGATGGGCAGGCCTATTTCTTCTATCAATTTACGTGCCGTCGGAATATCTACCGCACCGTCGGAACCGGGGACTACAGGGATGCCCAGACGGCGGGCGACATCACGTGCCTGTACCTTATTTCCAAGAAGATTCATGGCCTCGGCTGTAGCACCGATGAACGTGATGCCGGCGTCCTTACAGCGCTGGGGAAAACGTGTATCTTCTGAGGCAAATCCCCAGCCGGGGTGTATGCCTACTACGCCGCGCTGTTTGGCTTTATCGATAATTCTGTCTATATCAAGGTAGGCGCGAGCTTCAGTACCCAGCAACATAAGCTCCTGGGCTGTAGCGGCGGCAGGGGCGGTTTTATCGATATCTGTGGCCGTCATGGCTGCTACGGCATCGAATCTTTCGCGGATGGAACGGCAGATACGCCGTGCCGGGATACCGCGGTTGGCCACAAGAATGACCTTGCCTTTCAAAAATTCCTGCACATCCGCAAATGTTTTATTGCCCATGCCGTATGCCTTTTTTATGGTTTACAACAATGGTATACACGCAAGCCGCTGCTGTGTGACATGCGCTGAAAGCTGTTTTCTGCCAGAGAAAGACTGCCGCTTAGCCGTTCATCAAAACCGTCCGGGCTTAAAAGGCGTACGGCTCCATTGGGAGCTAGTCCTTCAAGTATTCCAGAGACTATTTGCTCTTCGTCACGCAATTCCACTGCATGGCCGTGCCAAAGCAGCAGTGTATTGATCCAGAGATGCCATTGCTCAGCACAATAGCGGGCTATATCATATGCGGAAAAGGCCCTTTTTACAAGCGTCTGCCAAAAGGTCTCCGCAGGGACGGCCATACGGCATTTCTCTGCCGCAAAAAGACAGGCCCCAGGCATGGCTGCCCCCAAGCGCATCTGCTCTTCTCCTGGGGCGCTATGCAGGTTGATACCTATACCCGCTAGAAGTACTCCTCCCCTCTCTTCCAACAAAATCCCCGCCACTTTACCCAGCCCGTCAGCGCGTGATACGACAAGATCATTGGGCCATTTGAGAAAAACAGGCCAGTCCATCTGTCTCAAAGCGGCAGCCAGCAGGAAGCCTATAGTCGGAGAGGCGGCAGTGCCATCGAAAGGGGCCTCCCTGGGCAGGCGCAGTGCAGCATAGATATTGCCAGGAGGCGATATCCAATGACGGCGTAACTGTCCTCGCCCCGCTGTCTGCTGGTATACCTGCACACTGTCCCACACACGCAGTTTATGCTGAGCCGCCAGATGGTACGCCGTGTCCAGGCAGCTGCCCACTGTGACAAAGCGCCAGACCCTTGGGGCCAGCAAAGGGTCCTGACTTTGACTTTTATCCATCATTATTCTGTGGCATGCTGTTTGTGACATGAAGTTTTACCTCGTAGGCGGAGCTATCCGCGACCTTTTGCAGGGGCGCTGCCCGCATGAACTGGATTTTGTCTTCTCTGGCTGCCGTGAAGACTTTCTGTCTACCCATCCCGATGCACGCCCTGTTGGTAAAAGCATAAAGGTCTGCCTGTGGCAGGGACGGGAGTGTATGCCTTTGCAGGGCGGTCACATTCTGAAGGATCTTGCCACCAGAGACCTGACAGTCAATGCTCTTGCTCTGGACAGCACAGGACGTCTTTTTTTCCATCCTCAGGCCCTTGAGGATCTGCAGAATAAAATATTACGTCCGGCCTCATCGGGAGCTTTGGCCAGAGACCCGGCTCGGGTATACCGTTTGGCTCGTTTTGCCGCTCTCTGGCCGGACTGGCAAATCTCTGAAGAGGCCATTGAGCAAATGCGCTCCCTTTCCACTGTGAACTTGGCTACCCTGCCCGCAGAGCGGGTAGGCCGAGAGCTCATCAAGGCATTGCATGGAGCAAAACCAGGACACTTTTTTAAAGTTCTGGTTGAAGGTAAAGCTCTGCTCCCCTGGTTCAAAGAACTTGCAGATACAATGCATATTCCAGCAGGATCGACTGCCTGGCAGGAAAATAGTGTGCTCGGACACAGCCTCCGCATCATGAATGCTGTTGCAGGAGACCCGCTGGCTGCCTGGATGGCACTTTGCCATGATCTTGGCAAAATGAAAATCAGTCCTGCCATGCTGCCCCACCACTATGAGCATAAACAACGTGGTGTGGACCTGGCTGTCGCCCTGGCCCGTAGGCTTCGTCTTTCAGCCATACATGCCAAGGCCGGTGCTCTGTCATGCACAGAGCATATGAAAGCAGGGATATATGAGCAACTACGACCCGCCACAAGACGGGACCTGCTCTGGAGGGTCCATCACAGTGGTTTTGGCCCTTCGTTCTGGCGGATGATAGACGCCAAGAGCGGCAAAACCATCAGTGCCACCGCTATGGCGGATCTGCAGGCCATTCTGTCTGTGCACCTGCCTGTAGTCTGGCGTGATAAGGGACGACAATCAGCTAACTACTTACGCCAGATGCACTGTAGAGTACTGGCAGAACAAATTCGTCACAGAAATGGTGTCTTGGGGCAGATCAGCTGACCTCCAGAACTGCCAATCCTGCATCCAGACACAGCTCACAGAGATAATCCATTTCTGGGCCATGGTCAAAGCCCGCCAGATGCACCATGCCATGTGCCAGCAGACGCAGTAAATGCTCAGATATTTTCTGTCCGTATTGTAGGCACTCACGCTCCAGCGTATTCAGGGAAAGTAGCAGGGAACCCGGCAAATCATCAGCACCGGGAAATGAAAGCACGTTGGTAGGCCCTGTGCAGTTCAAATTTTTTATATTAACACTGCTGATGGTGCCATCATCTACCAGGTGCACCTCTACAATACCGGGAAGCGTTATTCCCTGATAAGCGAGGACCGCAATCATGCGTTCCAGAGCTTTGCATACCTGCCTGCGGTTCAGTGGCAGCCAGGCAAGAGCGGTATAGTGGCATTGCAGTACCAGAGAGACAGACCGGCGTTGTCCTTTATACATACGCCCTGTCCATATCTGACGTATTGTTGCTCAAAAAATAAAAATAGCGTTTGCCTGACCAGTTCATGTGACTTCCTTTTTCATTTGAATAGCCAGCTTTTGTCTCGTTGACAAGCGAAGGCCTCTCTTTGAAAAGGCGAACCGTTGTCTCTCTGCCATGTAAGAGATTTAAGAATACTTCACCATATTTTTTTTCGCGGCAGATTGTAAAACCAACTTGAACAGCCAGGGCAAAAAAAATCCACAGAGATTTTCCCCCCAGATGGTAGGATATTTTCACGACAAAACGCCTACCCCAAGGAGAAAACTCTGTGGACAGGACGCAGGATACCGAAAACGTTCAGGAACGCAAGCGTGGTCAGCACCTGAGACTGGAAGACAGAGGAGCGATCCAGAGCTTGCATCTCATGGGCTTCTCACTTCGCAAAATCGCCGGAGAGATCAACTGCTCGCCAAGTACGGTATTGAATGAGCTGCGGAGAGGGACAGCAGAACGAAAGCCCGGCAGAGGCAGAAAACCAACGTATAAAGCCCGGACAGGTCAAAT
>JAFQNG010000098.1 GCA_017396005.1 Desulfovibrio sp. | reverse complement strand
CTGCAAGGTGGCATTACGGCGGTTCTGTTTGATGACAAAAAGGCGGCGTTTGGCTGCATCGCACGCCTCAATCATGGCCAGGCCATCCTTCCAGCGGGTAGCCATGGGTTTTTCTGTCATCACATGCTTGCCAGCCTGGGCTGCTTCAATGACCATGTGCGGATGGAGACCACTGGGGGTGCAGATAGTCACAAGGTCACAGTCCGTTTTCTGCAAAAGTTCTGCCAAACTGCGGTAACCAGCCACCTGATATCGTTCTACATGAGCAGCCAGCACAGCCGGGTTGTTATCGCAAACAGCCGCTAACTCCATGTCCTGGGCATGCTTTTCAATGGCACCAAAGTGGTTTTTGGAAATACGCCCACAGCCAACGATGGCATTACGGATTTTTCTACCCGAAATGGTAGGGAACATAAGATACGCTCCTCATAAATACTTTTCAACTCAGTATAGATACTTTTATGGGGTTAAGCAAGAGTGGGTTATTTGGTAACCCCCAAGAGCTGTACCCAGCGCGTGTAGCATAACCAGCGCCAGACGCGCCAACTAAAAGCACTTTTGCCAGCTCGTATATCAAGCCATTCTTGACGAGCAATATGCATATGCAGATAGGGGACGTTTTCGGCTTGGTCTAAAATTGTCACAACCCAGTCGCCAAGAGTGTCTAACCATCTACGTTCAGGCGTTGCAAAGCCGATTTTATCGCGTCGATCCAGAATTGCATCTGGTACGATGCCACGCATGGCACGTCTGAAGATACTTTTGCTACAACCTGTATCATCCACAAGATAATGTTCTGGCAGAGACAGGCAGAATTCGGCCAATTCCCGTGTCAGGAAGGGGACGCGGCTTTCGATGGAATGGGCCATGGCGTTACGGTCGCCGTGGCGTAACAGTTGAGGCAGACCATTCCAGATTAGCTGAGTAGCGAGCGTACTTTTGAGCAAACTACCATCGCGGTAGAGATGCCGGCGTCTGTCCTCGCGCTGCAGGCGGACGCTCTGCTCCCGTAGCGAGGCGATATTCAGCCAGTCGGGAGCAACGGAACGACCAACGCAGCGCAGGGCCAAGGGCATCAGCCCTGCGGGAGTAATTTCCCGGATGATTTGCTGGCAGAGGTAGGCAGGACTTCTTCCCGGCCACTGACGAAATGCCTGAAAATTCTTCAGCATCCGAAAGAACTGTCCGTGCTGCAACAGGCCTGCCATGCGTGGACCGGGATAGCCCTGATAACCAGCCAGCAGTTCGTCAGCACCCTGACCGTCCAGCGTTACCGAGATGCCACATTCCCGGGCCAGACGGAAGACGCGGTACTGGGCATAGATGGAGGTGGAGCCAAAAGGTTCACCCTGCGATAGAATCAAGGTATCAAGATCAACACTTAGTTCCGCTGGCTCCACGGTAACCATATGACGTATGGCACGAGTCTTTTTTGCTACCAGTGTAGCCCAATGCTCTTCGGAGACATCCGAACCCGCAGCAATGAAGCTGAAAGTATGGAGGTCGATGTCCGGTTCCAGGTAGCGCACGGCGCAGGTGGTGGCCGAGGAATCGATACCTCCAGAAAGTGCCACGCCGAGGGGGACGTCGCTGCGCAAATGCAGGCGCACGGAGGTTAGAAAAATATCCCGCAGACGCTCGGCCGCCTCCTCGAAGGAGAGGGCGCAGGTGTCAGCAATATCCGGCTTCCACCAACGCCGTGGGCTAACGTGGGTGGGATCGTCCAGAGAAATTTCTACGCAATGGGCGGGCGGCAGGGCGTGGATATCCGCCAGCAGGATATCCCCCCCCATGTCGTATTGCCCATAACATAGATACTGGTAGACGGCGGAGGGATTGGCACGACGCGGAACACCTGGTATCTGCAAGAGAGCCGGAATTTCCGAGGCAAAGCAGAAGCCTGTCTCTCCGGCATGCCAGAAGAATGGTTTGATGCCGAAACAGTCGCGTGCGCAGAAGAGAGAGCGATGTTCAGCGTCCAGAAAAGCAAAGGCAAACATGCCCGTCAGGCGGGACAGGGCTTCCGGGCCCCAAGCTATAAGTGCCTGAAGCAGTACCTCAGTATCCGTCAGCGTGTGGAAAACGTAGCCTGCCTGCTCCAATTCCTGCCGCAGTTCACGGTAGTTATAGATTTCACCATTGTAGACCAGCGTGTAGCGACCATCAGCACTGCACATGGGCTGATGTCCGGCAGACGAAAGATCAATAATAGATAAGCGGGTCTGCCCCAGTAGCAGGGCAAGAGGCTTTTCGGCAGAGGAGGGCCGTCCCTCTTGTGGATGCAAAATATCCTCGGCGGGGAAAAAAAGGCAGCCCGCATCATCTGGGCCGCGATGGCGCAGGGCGACCAGCATGGAGCGGGCAACAGGAAGAGCAGAAGGAGAGGAAAGGGGGAGGGAGGGGATCCAGCCAAAAATACCACACATAAAATGTCTTATCCTCGTATCGATGTTCAGGTGAGGCTGCAGGGCATTTGCAGTACTGCACTGATAATATTTTCAGAAGCCTTGCCATTACCGTAGATACCATTCGGGCAGGCAACAGGTGTCATGATGCGGGATACAGCCTGTACAATACTTTCCCGATCCGGATTGCATAGAGTACTCCAGCCGCTATCCGTCAATTCACGCCAGCCCGTATCCGGCATCATAACGGCACAACGCTTGCCCGCGTAATAGGCTTCCTTTTGCAGGCCACCGGAATCCGTTATCACGAAGCGAGCCGCGCAGGTCAGGGACATGGCTTCCAGGTAACCGATGGGGTCGCAGGTGCGCAAGGCGGTAAGTAGGGGAGTAAGGCCGAATTCCCGCACTCGCTTTCTGGTGCGAGGATGCAGGGGCAGGAGGACAGCAAGACCGCTGATCTCCTGTACGGCGGCCAGCCCTTCAAGCATACCGCGCAGGGAGGCGGGAGTGTCCACATTGTAGTCACGGTGCAGGGTGGCGAGGGCGAACTCTCCCGGGCACAGCGACATGGCCGTACAGGTCTCGTCCGGAGTGAAGCGCGGCCGCATACGCAAAAAGAGATCGTACATGACATCCCCGGTCACATACACGCCGTTGGAGAGGCCCTCGGCTGCCAGATTATGGCGACCGAGCTCGGAACAACAACACATGACGGACGAAATACGATCTGTCAGTACACGATTGATTTCTTCCGGCATGGTTCTGGGCCGCATACGAATGCCTGCTTCCACATGGATGACGGGCACATGCAGCTTGGTCGCAGCCAGTGCTCCGGCCAGAGTGGTGTTGGTGTCCCCATAGACCAGCAGTGCGTCCGGCTTCTCTTCAAGCAGGATCTCTTCCATGCCGGTGAGTGCTGCGGCGGTCATGTGGGCATGGCTGCCGGAACCAATGCCAAGATGATAATCCGGTCGGGGAATACCCAGCTCCTGAAAGAAAATGTCGGACATGTTGCCGTCATAATGCTGACCGGAATGGACAAGTATATGATGCCAGGCATCAAACCGTCGGACAGCTTCCCCTACCAGGGCTTCCTTGACGAATTGGGGCCGGGCCCCCACGAGGGATACCACTTTCATCTATGCCGTACCTGCCTTTTGGGAAAATACAGTGCCTATTATAAGTAATTGCTGCCAGCCGCACAAGTAGAGGTGTTGGCGCATGCGGGGTGCCGGAAAAAGAGCTTGTGACCTGTACAGAGAGCCCCTATACTCTTAACGTATGGCGAAACCTGCATCCCGTGGATTCTTGCTGATTACCTGTTGCCGAGGAAGACAATTGTGAATTTTTTACAATTATTTATTCATTCCCTGGGACGATCCCCCCGTCCTACCCGGTTTTACTCCCTGCTGCGTTCGCTCGGCACAGTCACAGTTTGTTCCGCGCCACCTGTGGCGGGTATGAGCACTCCCGGAGAATTTTTCAACATCAGCGAACAGCGAACCTTGTCCCGTAAGCTCCAGCGGGCTTTTGGCTTGCTTTGTCGCCAGTACGAACGGGATATATGGACGCCCCGGCGGCGGGCCGTATTTGAGCGACTGAAGGGGCGAAATTTTTCGGCCATAATCTGTCAGGACTGCCTCTTGGTACCTCTGGCCCTGGCCATTCGGGACGCACGCTCTGACCATCGTCAACCCTGCCCAGTTATTCTGGACGCTCGCGAATTCTATCCGCGCGAGTTTGAGCAAAGTACTCTCTGGAATTTGATGCTTGGTGGTATCAACGACTATGTCTGTCGGCACTACTTTCCGCAGCTGGATCATATTTTTACGGTTTCGCCTGGACTGGCGCAGGGCTATAGGGATGTATATGGATTGGATTGCGAGCTGTTGCCGAGCTTCCCCTATTATCATGACATTTCGCCAGTGCCAGCCCATGATGGGCCAATACGCTGTATCCATCACGGTGCGGCCAGTCATGGACGCAAACTACATGTTATGCTGGAGGCATTTAGTATGCTGGATGGCGTGGCCGCTCTGGATGTCATGCTTGTCCCCAATGAACCTGACTACTATAATAAGTTACGGAAACTGGCTCGTGGAGCGAAAAATATCTGCTTTTGTAATCCTGTGCCAATGTCTGAGATCGTAAATTATGTTTCCAGCTATGATGCAGGAATTTTTCTATTACCAAACAATACCTTCAACCATCGACACTGCCTGCCCAATAAGTTCTTTGAGTATATTCAGGCCCGCTTGGCACTGGCCATCTCGCCGTTACCGGATATGTCGGCCATGCTACGACAATACGATTTAGGTGTGATTGCTGCGGATTTCACACCGCAGGCTCTAGCTGCGGCTATTCGTTCCCTTACCCCGGAAAGTATCGCCAATTTTAAGAGGAATGCAGACAAGGCCGCACATACCCTCTGCTGGGAACAGAATGATATACGTCTGAGAGAAAGGCTGTTGGAGATAACAGGAGTGGCATAAAATTGTGGAGTGCTGTTTTTATTTTTTGGCAGATTGTAAAACCAAGTTGAACAGCCAGGGCAAAAAAAATCCACAGAGATTTCCCCCCAGATGGTAGGATATTTTCACGACAAAACGCCTACCCCAAGGAGAAAGCTCTGTGGACAGGACGCAGGATACCGAAAACGTTCAGGAACGCAAGCGTGGTCAGCACCTGAGACTGG